>CAZYUX010000022.1:0-20763 GCA_964650745.1 uncultured Puniceicoccaceae bacterium | reverse complement strand
ACTGTGTTTCAATTCCATACGTGTCCCCCATGTCGAAGCTGCCCGCCGGAATGTATTCCATGCCAGAGGGGGCGGGGACGAGTTCCCCGACGCGGAAAAACACGGGATCGGGGTAGTTCCACCATGAAGCGATGTATTGTATCTGGCCGCCGGTTCCGTCTTCATGGTCGAGGTGGATCCAATTGACCAGGTCGGCGGAGGTCTCAATCTCGTAGTCCCTCCCGGTATTCGTCTCAAAGACCAGCTCAAAGCCTGGAGTCTCGTTTAACAAATGGCCGATCACCGTCCTGAAGCCGATAGTATCTCCGCCGCCCGTTGCCGCCGCTCGCGCCGAACAACGAAGGTAGAAAGGTTCATTGTTGTAGCCGCCGCCGCGTTTTGTCATGGTGCGGCCTGTGCCAGAGGGTTTGCCTTTTGGGTCCATGGGCGGGGAGGACTCGTAGTAATCAGTTCTCCACTGGTCCCAGCAGATATCCCAAAGATTTCCCGCCATATCATAGAGTCCAAAACCGTTGGGCGGGTAGGAGCCAACGGGAGTCGTTCCGCCGATGTTATTATCGTAGTTGGCGTCGCCGGCGTCAATGTGTTCGGTATAAGTTCCGCCCAAACTCGACCAGGGAAAATGATGCCCGACGAGGTCGTCCCGGGCCGCCCTCTCCCATTCGGCCTCGGTGGGCAGGCGGTAGCCGTTGCCGTTCCACTTGACCACGACGTTCTCCAGTCCACCGAGGGTGCCGGTGCGAAAAACAACAGTTTGAGCCGCGTCCTCGTAATAGACCGGCGTGCGCCCTTCGTATTCCGAGCGGGCGTTGCACCACTTCACCATACTGGTAATAGTTGCTGAATGGACGGGATGGTCAGACGCTGCCGCCGAGCCTGAATCCAAATCAGTATATCCGTTGGAACCTCCCCAGGTCCGGACTTCGTCCCAGAGGCTTTTGGTCACCTCGGACATGTCCATGTAAAAATTGCTGACATAAACCGTGTGGACGGGCAACTCGTCGGCATTGCCTTCTTCGTAAGGATCTCCCATTTCAAAGGAACCGGCGGGAATAAAAACCATGCCGGGAGGAGTGCTGGGCGACACAATTTTCAACTGGAAGTAATTGGGCTGTGAGCGTTTGTCAGTGAACCAGGACATCATTCCTCCGGTTCCGGTCAACTGCTCTTCCGTGGTCCAGTTTTGCAGGTCCGCCGAGCTTTGAATTTGATAATCCCTGCCGGATTCGGAATCGAATTCCATCTCTATTTTCGACACATGGATGTAGACCAGCTTTTCGCTGCGGTATTGGGCAAATACGGCCAGGGGCAGGCACAGGGCCAGCCCCGCGAGGAGAAAATGCGCCTTGCGGGTGGCGCGGATGAGTGCGTCGTTGTTCATAGGTCTTGGCATTGGTTGTTTTGTTTCCTGATGATAAACCAGGTTCTAAAGGGCCGGATCCAAGTATGAAAGTCAAGGTAAAATTATGATTATTGTCCGACGGATTATTATCCGCTGATTTATTTTTGGCATCAGTAGTATAATGAATCATTGGAAACACGAGAAGCATTCGGAAAAGTCTTGCGTGAAATCCGCACCGCCAAAGGCATTTCTCAAGAGAATTTGGCGGATATCTGCGGTTTGGACAGGACTTTTATCTCGCTGTTGGAACGAGGGAAGCAGAATCCATCCCTAAACAGTATATTGTTGCTGGCCAAAGGATTAGGTGTTCCGCCCGATGAAATGGTTAAAGCCGTGGTTAAATTTAAACCAAAGGTGCCTTGGCCGAAATAATACTATTTTTGGTTTGCTTTGGCCTATTTCAGGGAAAGGCACGACAGAGCGCGCCCCTCTAGGAAATATGCCCGAATTGGAGGGTCCGGCTCCGTCCGGGCCTCTCCGTCCCCGCCACCCCGCATGCCGCCTTTTCCGCCTCAATCTAGCCATCGGTGCGGGAAAATGGCTCTAAGTGGAGGGCGGGGGTTTTTTCAATTGCGCGGCCGGCTGATTTTGTAAAATCTGGCGGTTCTTTATTGGCGGCATGAAAGTTTTCACCGGCGCGGAGAGGTTTGTGCAAAAATACCGGAGTTTTTTCCATCCGGGGGCGCATCGTTTTTACCGGGCCTTGTGCCGGGAGCGGGCTTTCGGCCGTTCAGGGCATCCGCCCGATGGTGAGAAACCTTATGCGGTTTTTGATTTTAAAAACCCGGAAATTGACGGGGTGATGGGGCGGCGGGCGTATTTGCTGTTTATTTATTTTCTCAAAGCCGGTTATGCGCCCTTGTTTATGAACCGTTACCGCTTCCTAGCTTCGATGCGGGACAGGGTTTATAAAAGCTGGATTCTCCGGCATCCTTTCCAGATTGTGAAAGCGCGCTCCGAAATACCCGGGCCTTATCTGCTCGTGGCGGATCATTCTCAAATGGAGGCGTCATCCGGCTGCCAAAAGACCATCCGCCCGCGGTATAATGCCCGGGCGGGGAACGGGGCCGGACAATTGGCCATGCCTTTCACCATGCACCCGGCTGTCTATGAAAACTCATGGGAGGAAACCCTGGACGCCGTCACCCGGCGGCCCCGGCGCCGGCGTTTGTTTTTCGCCGGCAATTACGAGGCGAAAAAATACGACCGGCGCCGGGTTTTCCGCAAGTACCGCAAACTGACCCGCTGCCAGGTCTTGGAAACGGTCCTTTCCGCTTTGCGCCAGGACCAAATCAAAACGGCGCGGTCCAGTGAAACAATGACGGATTTGCGAGGAGAATATTTCAACGGTTTTGTCCTGACGGACACGAGCCGGTATGCGGTCCCGGCGGAAGAATGGCTCGGAGTCCTGGCTGAAAGCGATTTTTTTCTGGCCTGTCCCGGCGTGGCCATGCCCCTCTGCCACAACATCGCGGAAGCGCTGGCCGCCGGCGCCATCCCCGTGACCGAATACCCCGAATACCTGACGCCGCCCCTTCAAGACGGCGTCAACTGCATCGCCTTCTCCGGGCGCGAAGATTTGCGCAACAAGCTTCCTGCCGTTTTCGAAATGCGAGAACTCCAAATCCAGCAACTGCGCGCGGGCGCGCTGGAATATTACCGGAACCACTTAAGCATCGGAGGCCTGTTCCGGAAAATCGAATCTTATTCAGGCCCGCACATTGACCTCTTTGCTGACGATTATGTCATTCCGCGTTAACGGCCATTTCATCCGCAAACCATGAAGACCACCGTCATCGTCAGCACCTATAACCAGCCGGAGTTGCTGGAAAAAGCCTTGTGGGGCTGGAACGCGCAAACGGTGAAATCATTCGAGATCGTCGTGGCCGACGACGGTTCCGGGGAGGACACACGCAAGATGACGGACCGTATCTTCCGGGAAACCGGCCTCAACATTATCCATACATGGCAGCCGGATGAAGGCTTCCAAAAATCACGCATCCTCAATAAAGCCATTGCGGTCTCCAGCGGCGAATACCTCGTCTTTTCCGACGGTGATTGTATCCCGCGGCGCGATTTCCTTGAAACACACGTCCGCGAAGCGCGCCAAGGCCGTTTTCTATCTGGCGGCTATTTCAAACTGCCGCCGGACATCAGTCAAACGATAAGCCGGGAAGGTATCCTGAAGGGTCTGCCCTTCAAACCGGACTGGCTTCGTTCGCAAGGGATGAAATGGAGCTTGAAATTCCTCAAGCTGACAGCCGGCGGCGCAAACGCGCGGGTGCTCAACACCGTCACCCCCACCCGGCCGACATGGAATGGCCACAACGCTTCGGGCTGGAAAGAGGATTTGGTTGCGGTCAATGGTTTCAACGAGAATATGCAATACGGGGGACAGGACCGGGAACTGGGCGAGCGCCTTGTCAACAAAGGCCTCCGGGGGCTGCAAATCCGCTGCAGCGCGGTCTGCCTCCACCTGGATCATCCGCGCGGCTATGCCACACCCGGCTCCATCGCGAAAAACCGCGCCATCCGCCGCCGCACCCGCCAGAAAAAGTCCGTCTGGACGGAACATGGCATCGTTAAAAAAAGACGCTGATGACTTTGGCGGAACCCGTTCCGCTTGTCAAAATACCTTCAAAACCGCACGCCCGGCAGGGCGGGCCTTGACGGCGCCGGATTTGCCGGTATTGCTGGCCTTGTGAATGCGCGGCCAGAGGAACTCGACAAAATGTTGCCGGAGGGCCGGGCCTTGGCCCAGTGGTGCCAGGGGTGGGAAATTCTCCCGCCGGAAGAGCCGGATTGGACACTGGCGGCATCCGCCTCACCCGCTTTAGCGGCAGCGGCTACCGCTCTCGGCAACCGGTTTTTCCCAGGCAAACGAACCGCCGCCACACTGGAACAAACGATCAACCGCATCGGCTTTGCCGAAGCCATTAAACTGGCAGGACTTGCATTCCTCTGGCAAGCGGCCGGCGCAGGCCGGAATAACGGCCGGGAATTTCTCAACTGTTCCATCGCCACGGCGATTTTAATGGAATACATGGCTTATGACCTGAACGAGGACCCCGGCCGGGCCTGTCTGGCGGGATTGCTGGGCGCCATCGGAGAGTTTTTGCCGCCGGACGGGAAAAACAGACCGGCGCGCGCCCGGGCCGCCGCCTTGAGCGCCACACTGTTAAAAAAATGGGGCTTCCCGGAAAAGATTTATTTCCCCGTCCTGAACCAAGTCCACCCCCTGCTTTCCCGCCGGGAAGAAACCCTCTCGCTCATGCTGAACCTGGCCCGGCTCGCGGCCCCCTCCGCGGCTGATCCGGCGCGCTATCCCTTCAGCCGCGTCCGCTGGCCGGGAGCCGCCGCCCGGCGCGGCCTGGACCGGACCGCCTTGGCCGCCTGCCTGCCCAGTTCCACCGCCTGGCTGCGCGCCACCATGCTGACCATGGAACGCGAACTGGGCCCCCCGGGGAAAGCCAAACCGCCATGCCGCCAAGCCGCGAAAACCCGGAAAGATACTTGCTAACAATCCATTTTTCCTTTTTATTGGCTTAATTCTACTTGAGCCCACGCTCATTTCAGATGTCATGTCAGCCTTGGACTATTCGATAAAACGGGGGTAAGCGTTTATGGCCGAAAATACAGTTTCAGCGGCGCCGCCCGAGCGCGACCGCAAGGTCATCCTTATCGTGGACGACAAGTCCATGAACCGGAAAGTTATCCAGATGGCCTTCCGCAACAAGGATTATGAAATACTGGAAGCCGCCGACGGAGCGGAAGCCGTCGAAGTGGCGCGCGAAAAGCGCCCCGACCTCATCCTGATGGACATCATGATGCCCATCCAGGACGGCTACGAATGCACGCGGCAGCTGAAAAGCGAAGAGGAACTCACGGATATTCCCATCCTTTTCGTCTCATCCCGCGAAAAACCGGACGACATCGTGCGGGCCTTTGAAGCCGGCGGTTCGGATTACATCAAAAAACCCTTTGTTTCATCAGAGCTTTTGGCCCGCGTGGACCGGCAGCTGCAAGGCAAAAGCCGGGCCGACGAACTGGCCCGCCGCGAAGCCCAAGTTATCCACGTGATGGACGAGCAGCACCGCATGTTCTCCACCATCGCCTACAACTTGTCCGAGCACATCAAAGAACTAGCGCGGTGGCAGAAAAACCTGCGTGAAAAGCTGGAACAAACCGGCGCCACCCAGCTGGCCGAAGCATGCGCTCAAAAGCAGGAGGAAATCCTCAACATGCTCACCAACCTGGAAAATTGGAGCGCCGCCCAGCTGGGCGACGTCGAGATCAAGCGCACCACATTCCCCCTGCGCGAAGCGGTCGAGGAAATCGTGCAAGTGTTCACCGGCTTCTGCGAAGAGAAAAAAACCAAAATCCAAAACAAAGTGCCGGACAAAATGACGGCTTATTGCGACCCGCAAATGTTCACCACCATTATGCACAACCTGGTGACTAACGCTATCCGCTTCTCGCCAAGGAAAGGAACCATCCAAATCTCGGCTGAAGGTGACGGGTTCACGGCAAAAATCCACATCAAAGACATGGGCGTGGGCATGTCGGCCGCCCTCCTCGGGAAAATCTTCAGCAAACATGAGCTGACCCCAACGCCGGACGCTGACGACGTCATGAGCAACGGCATCGGGCTGAAGCTCTGCCACCGCCTCATCGAGATCAACCGGGGCAAAATATCCGCCGAAAGCGAGCCTGGCAAAGGCACCACCTTCCACATAATGCTTCCCCAGACCCTGAACGAAGAGCACTTCGAAGACACCGAAGAATAACCCCGCGCAGGGTTCACTCCAGCCATAACGGTCCGCAAGCGAAAACGCGATTATACCCTGCCGGGGGCGGACACGCCGGCGGCCCGCAAGCTTTGCTCCCTTGAGGCTTTACAAACCGCTCCGCCCCCATTATCCCGTAAGGCCAAAATGAAAAACAGGCCTTTAAATTTCTCGCGCCGCCCCGGCATCCGCAACGATTCCGAAACGGGCGGCGTTTTTAGGAGACCCTCATTTCCGCATCTGATCATTTCACTGGCGCTTTTGCTTTGCCATCCTCCGGCAGGGCGGGCCGAAACGGCTGCGGCGCGGGCCGAAATCAAACTCTGGCAATCCGCCTGCATGGAAAATTTTTCCGCGTTTTCCGAGCTTTGTTACGCCGCCGCCAATCCGGAAGAATCCAGCGGCGGAGATTTTCTGATTGTGCGGAACTTCCAGACACGCGCCCGGGACTCCGGCGGAAACATCTTTCTCTGCGAGTATTCAACTCCTCCAGCCGCTTCCGGAAACGAAGCCGGGTTGCTGGGCTTCTCCCTGGCCTCGGAGAATGGCCGGAACACGCAAATCGAAGGCGGCGGCATCGCGGGCTTCATCAGGCGCCCGAAACCCTGGGAAGACTGCCAGCCGCAACCCCGCGGCAAACTTTTCGGAGGAGCCGCCGGCACACTCACATGGGCAGGCTCCGCGGCCAGCCGCCCCGCAACCATCAGCCTGGAACACACGATTGACGGCCAAACCGTTTCCTTCGAAGACTGGACCCGCCTGGAACCAAGCGGCGGTTACGCCATCATGAAATCATTTGAATTCCCGGCCCCAAACGCGGATTCCCCGGCTTATTTTGAATTCGCCGCCGCACACCTTCTTCCTTTAACCAATTCCCGCTGCTACGCATGGCTCGAACGCGCGGACAGCCTGACCGCCGCGGACCTCGCCGGCACCGGCATCGAAGAAAACCCGGAACTCTTCTGGAACACCCTCTGGCCGCTTGTGATCACCGACAACAACGACGCGGACCGCGACGGCGTCACGGACCTGCTGGACACCACCTTATCCGCCACTCCCTTCCCCTGGTATGCCGACGCCGAAGCCAGCTCCAACTGGTATTGGGCGGGCTGGATGGACACTTGGGTGCACTCGACCCGCGCCACGGAATGGGACTATTTCCTGACCCTGGGCTGGGTTTACGTCTGGCCAGACGGAGGACGGGACAATTTCTGGATGTATGCCCCCCCTTCCGAACTGGGCTGGCTGTGGACATGCGCCGCCTGGTATCCGTGGATTTACCGGGCCGGCGATCAAGCCCTCCTGTTCCTGTCTTCCGGCGGCGGCGGCCGCGCCGTTCTGTATAACGCCCACACCGCCTCCTGGGAAACGGTCCGCTTCTGAAACGGAACGCTCCGCGCCTTTCAAAACACCATGAAAAAACCACTGTTTTCACTTGCCCTTCTCCTGCTCGCCGCAAGCCCCGCCTTCCCCTCCGAATACAGCGAGGTATTCTTCGCGGACCGGGAGCAAACCGTCCGGGAAGGAGACACCCTGACCGTGACAGCGCGCCTCTCGCCGGCGGCTTTTGTCCGCGTGGAAGCGCCTTTTTACATAGATGCCGCCAGCTCCGCCGCTTTGCAAACCGGGGAAACCGGAGGCGATTTCCAAATCACAACGCAAAGCGCCGAAGAAAACGGTTTTATCTGGGACACAGCCGCGCGGCGCGGGCGTTTCATCTTCGCCCCCGGAGAAACGGAAAAATCCTTCACCATAAACATTACCGACGACAACACGGCCGAAATGACCGAGACGATTCTGCTCCGCATTGACTCGGAAAACGTGACAGTGGCCCGCCCCGTGGCATCCCAATCCCTGCTCATTTATATCGAGGACGGCGACACGCCTCCAGCCGCGCGTTTCCGCCGCGCGCTTCATGAAGTGAACGAAGGCGAATCCCTAAGGCTGGAAGTGGAACTGTCCTCCCCCGCCCCCGGCTCCGACACCCTCGAAATAGTGTTCGCAATCCGCTTTGGCAGCGCCTCCGAAGACGACCTGCTTGCGCCGGAACCCTTGTCTCTGATTATTCCCTCCGGAGAAACGTCCGGCGCGCTTTACATCGGCACCAAGGCGGACATGGAAGCCGAACAGGAACGCGAAACCTTCTTCCTGACAATGGAGCCTCCCCCCGGCGGAGAATACACCGCTGACGAGCGCGAAGCGGAATGCTTCATCGCGGACAACGACCCCGCTTTTGCTTCCTTTCAATGGGAAGGAGAAGGCCCGCCGGAGCTGGCCGCGCAAGAGTATGAAACCGTCAAACTGACAGCCGAACTATCCGGCCCGGTCAATGAAAAAGTGATCCTGCCCCTGACCTTCGGCGGCTCCGCCGCGAAAGGCGAAAGCGCGGAGACCGAAGGCGCGGATTACCATTCCTCCGCCGAAACCATCGAGATCCCGGCGGGCGCCACTTCCGCCTCCGTCACCCTCATCATCCACAACGACACGGCTGAAGAAAACGAGGAGAGCATCACGGTCCATTTAGAAGACCCCAATTTGCCGGGCCTTGCCCTTGGGGAACACTCATCTTACACTATCCGCATCGCCGACAACGACCCGGTGGAACTGAACTTCGGAATCCTGAACAAAGCATACGACCCGGAAACGGACAACGGCGAACCCGCATACTTGCCCGCAAGCGCCTTGACCGCGGCGGAAACGGACGGCAACATTGATTTCTATGTTTTCCTTTCCTCTAAAATTGACGGAACGGCGGCTTTCGACTTGGCCGTTGAAGGAAACGGCGCAACCTTGTATGACCCGGACGCCGAAGATCAAGCGTGGGACTTTTACATACAGGACACCACCGCCGCCTACGCGGGAGAATTGCAAAGCGCCGCCCCGCCGGTCCGCTTCTGGGGAACGGACCGCTCCTTTATTTTCCGAATCGCCCTGAACAACGACTCCCTCACGGATGATGAAGAAACCATCACTTTGCGCCTCTCCAACCTGAACACGGAGGAAAGCGGCATTGTCCCGGGCCAATACCAGGAAGCCATCATCACCATCAAAGAACGGCCCGACCTGGATATCACCAGCCATCTTGAAGCGGCCGCGCCGGACGGATTTGATTATAATCCCGTCACCGGATTGCACGAAGCCCTCTTCAGCTTCATTCCCAGCCCCGGCCTGCTGCCGGAAGATTGCGCTGGCTACCGCTCATACAAAATCGTGTTCAGGGGCTTGGAGTCCCCGTTTGCCTTGCGTTACCCCGCCGGCTTTAAACAGGAAACCCGCCCGGAAACAAACGAAGAAGAATATTTCCCGTATGTGCTGCACCCAATCAACCTGCCGGCGCTTGACCCGGACCGCGAAGAAGAACGCGCCGGCTTTCCCGAATGGGACAACCCCGCGGACCTGCGCATCGAATTCGCCAACGGCGGCCGGAAGGACTTTCCCCAAGCCATCATAGATTCCCTTGCCGCAGAAGGCGGCATCCAAATCTTCCTCTCCCGGGAAGATTTGCCCGCCGCGGAAGACTCCTACAACCGCGCGGAAATCGCGAGCCTCCACCAAGGACCGGACGCCAGCATCCGCCTGGACATCCACAACCCCCACAATGAAAAAGCGGGGCGTTACCACTACTTGCAAATCCAGTATCTCGACAGCGGCGGGTTCTGGCGCGTTGCCCAGCCCGCGCTCATAACCGGCGCGGGATCGCAATTGAACTGGGTGGACCGCGGACCGCCAAAAACCCATGCCCACCCGGCTGACGCCGGTTTCCGCCTCTACCGCGTCCTTTTAAAATAGCTTTGATCCAATGAAAATTCTGACCGCCCTGTCCGCCTTCATCCTTCTGGCCGCGCCCGCGCTTCATCCGCGCCCGCCCTCAACAAATCCCGCAAAAAAATGGAAGCCCCAAATATCCATAACCGCCAATTATCTCTCCGGCGCGGAAGCGGCCTTTTCCAGCATAGGCGTGATTCATTATCCCGAAGACTCAAGCGGAGAAACGGAATACCTGTTTCATGACGGCTATATTAACCTGACGGGCGAAAACACCCGGGCCACTTCCGATTTCGGCTTCTACATGGCAAACGCCCGGCACGACAAAGACGGTTACGTCACAAGCTTCACCTTGAACCGTTACCGGGCCGAACCTCCGGAGCAACACCTCACGGAAAAAGCGGACGGCGCCTACGGCTGGGAGACCGCCTTCCGGTATGTCTTCACTGATGATGAAAGCCGGTGGCGCCCCGGCTGCCTCGCCGCCTTGGGTTTCTATAATCTGAACGCGGACTATGACGAAACACTGGAGGCTAACTTGTTCCGGCAAACGGCGGAGGTGACGCTCAACGGCCCGAAAATCCTATACCAGGAGGGAGGCCTTTATCAGGGCGGCGCCGCGGGCCCCGCTATTGATGTGGATGAGGACATGGCCTTCGATCCCGGCTCCGAAGAAAAAATGACGCAGCCGGTGTGGAACGGCGAAGATGCTCCCGTGACCGCCAGCGTGGACAACAAATACGAAGTGCAGGCTCTTTTTAAAACACTGCGCCTGGGCCCCACCCTCGACTGGGACGTTTTCTCCCGCCTGTATGTCCAATGCGCCGCGGGCTTCATGGCCAGCCACGTCAACGCCACTTACGACATCACCGAAACACTGCTGGACCCGCCGAAAGACATCTTCGCGCAATACGAAGCCGAAGAAAAAGCGGCTGCCGAATGGCTGTGGGGATATTACGGGGAACTGGGGCTGTTTTTCCAGGCAACCCGCCACACCCGTCTGTTCGCCTCATTCCAATACTTCGATATTGGCAGCTTGAAAGAGCGGACCATCAACGACGTCGTTTGCAAAATCTCCATGGACGGCTGTTTCTCGGCCGGCGCCGGCGTGTGTTTCCAGTTTTAACAAGCCGGAAACACCCCCGCCGGCACCGGGATCTTCACCCGTCCGGCGCAAAAAACCGCGCCGCAAATTTGCTTGATATTAAAAAAGGAAGTTTTCAACTGGATTCCCCCGGGCGCTCCGCACTCCCGCGACCAAAGCAACCCTCATTACAACAACAGGCTTGAGCATCACGGCCACAGCCGGTTCCGCTGAAAGCCCCCGCCGTCCAGCGGGCGGCGGGCGCCTCCGCTTCACCTTGAAAAAAGGGCTGGATGTGCCGCTGGCGGGCGCCCCCGAACAGATTCTCGAAAACGCTCCGGACATCCGGACGGCCGCTGTTAACGGATTGGATTACCCCGGCCTGAAACCGGCCATGGCCGTGAAAGAAGGCGATCCGGTAAAACTGGGGCAGGTTCTTTTCACCGACAAAAAAAATCCCGAAATCCGCTTCACTTCCCCGGCATGCGGAAAAGTCGCCGAAACCAACCGGGGGGAAAAAAGGATACTCGAGACTGTCGTGATTGAAGTCCGCGGAGACGAGGAAGAAACGTTCGAGTCTTTCCCCGAAAGCGAATTAAAAAACCTTTCGCGGGAACAAGTGACAAAAAACCTGCTGGCATCGGGACTTTGGACGGCCTTGCGGGCCCGGCCTTATGGAAAAGTCCCGCCGCCCTCAACCGAACCGCGGTCGCTCTTCGTCAACGCCATGGACACCAATCCCCTGGCCGCCCCGCCCGCCCGGGTTATCAAGGAGCGGGAAGCGGATTTCATTAACGGATTAACCGTTGTCTCCAAACTCACGAAAGGCAGGCTCTACCTTTGCCATGAGACCGGGCGGCCCCCTCCCGGAGCGGATTTGCAGTTCGTGACACCGGCGGAATTTTCCGGCCCGCACCCGGCGGGTCTTCCCGGCACACACATCCATTTCATCGATCCGGCGGGCATGAATAAAACGGTCTGGCACCTCGGCTGCCAGGACGTGATGGCCATCGGCGCTCTTTTTACCACGGGCCGGCTGAATACGGAAAGAATCATCTCGCTGGCCGGACCCGGCGTGAAACGCCCCCGCCTCCTGCGCGCGCGCCTGGGCGCCAGCACGAATGATTTAACAAGAAACGAATTAACCGAAGAGGAAAACAGGGTGATTTCCGGTTCCGTCCTCTCCGGGCGCCAAACCGCCGGCCCGCGGGCTTATCTGGGGCGCTATCATTTGCAAATATCCGTTTTGCCCGAAGGCCGAAACCGGGTGTTTATGGAATGGCTGCTTCCAGGCTTGAAAAAGTTTTCCATCAAGCCCGTCTTCCTTTCCCGTTTCCTGCCGGGCGGGAATTACACCTTCACCACTTCGGCGCAAGGCAGCTCCCGGGCCATGGTGCCCATCGGCATGTACGAAAAAGTCATGCCTCTGGACTTGATGCCCACTTTTCTCTTGCGCGCGCTCATTGTCAAAGACATTGACGCCGCGATCACTCTGGGAGCGCTGGAACTGGTTGAGGAAGACCTGGCTTTGTGCTCTTTCGTGTGCCCGGGCAAAAGCGAATACGGCCCTCTCCTGCGCGAAATCCTCAATATCATCGAAAAAGAAGGCTGATGAAGTTTTTGCGGCGGTTACTTGACGGATTGCGGCCCACCTTTGACAAAGGCGGGAAACTGGAAAAACTCCACGCCCTTTACGAAGCCACGGACGCCTTCCTGTTCAGCACCGGCAAGGTCACGGCCCGCCCCCCGCATGTCCGGGACGGCATGGACCTCAAGCGCATGATGATCACCGTGGTTGCCGCCCTCGTCCCCTGCACGCTGATGGCGCTTTACAACACCGGCTGTCAAGCGCATCTGGCGATGGCGGAGCTGGGCTTGAAATCCGCCGCAGGCTGGCGGGGCGCGGTCATGGAGGGACTGGGGATCGGATATGATCCGGGGAACATTTTAGCCAACATGGTTCACGGAGCGCTCTATTTTATCCCCATTTATCTGGTGTGCAACATAGCGGGAGGTTTCTGGGAGGTGCTTTTCGCCCAAGTCCGCAAACACGAGGTGAATGAAGGCTTCCTGGTCACGGGCTTTCTTTTTCCCCTCACCTTGCCGCCAACGATTCCGCTATGGCAAGTAGCCGTTGGCATCAGCTTCGGAGTGGTCATCGGCAAGGAAGTTTTCGGCGGCACGGGAAAAAATTTCCTTAACCCCGCCCTCACGGCCCGGGCGTTTCTCTACTTCGCCTACCCGGCTGAAATTTCCGGGGACGCCGTGTGGACGGCCGTGGACGGCTTCACGGGGGCCACGCCGCTTGGCTTGGCGGCGGGTGAGGGCATGGAAGCCGTGAAGATGAATATCAGCTGGAGCCAGGCCTTTTTAGGTCAAATGCAGGGGTCTATCGGCGAAACATCGGCGCTGGCTTGCCTGCTCGGCGCGGCCATTCTTCTCATCACGGGAGTGGGGTCTTGGCGGATCATGTCCAGCGTTCTGCTGGGAGCGCTGGGAACATCGGCCCTGCTTTATACTATCGGCAGCCAAACCAATCCCATGTTTCAGATGAGTCCGGCGTGGCACCTCGTGCTGGGAGGATTCGCCTTCGGCCTGGTCTTTATGGCAACGGACCCGGTCTCGGCGGCGATGACGGAAACGGGGCAATGGATTTACGGCCTGCTGATCGGGGCGCTGGCCATTCTCATCCGGGTCGTCAACCCGGCTTTCCCCGAAGGGATGATGCTGGCCATCCTGTTCGGCAATGTTTTTGCTCCGGTTATAGACCAGATAGTGTTGAAAGCGCATATCAAGAAGAGGAAACGCTGTCATGGCTGACGAAACCGCAAGCAAAACCCTCCTGGCCGCCGGGCTGGTTTCCATCATCTGTTCGGTTATCGTCTCCGGCGCGGCGGTCTTCCTCCAGCCGTATCAGGAGAAAAACAAGGAACTGGACCGGAAACGAAACATTCTCAAGGCCGCCGGACTTTTTGAAGAAGGCAAGCCGGTCGCGGAATTATTCAGGCAATTCGAACCGCGAATCATCCGTCTTGAGACCGGAGAAACAGTGGAGGATATGGACCCGGACGACTTCAGCCAGAGCGAAATGGCGCAAAATGAAAAATACAGCGTGGACATTCCGCCGGAGAAAGACCTGGCGGGAATCAAACGGCGCTCCAAGTTCGCGCGGGTTTATCTGGCCCGCGGCGGGAACGGCCGCCTGCGCTCCATTGTGCTGCCTGTTCACGGCAAGGGTTTGTGGTCCACCATGTACGGTTTCCTTGTGCTCAAGGCCGACGCCACAACGATCCAAGGCTTCTCCTTTTACGAGCACGGCGAGACTCCCGGCCTGGGAGGCGAGGTCGACAACCCGCGATGGAAAGCCCTCTGGCCAGGGAAAAAAGCGTATGATGCCAACAGGAATCCCAGCATCAGGGTTATCAAAGGCAAAACGGACCCCCAACACCCGGAATCAAAATACCGGGTGGACGGCCTGTCGGGCGCCACCATCACATCGCGGGGCGTCACCCGCCTCCTGCATTACTGGCTGGGGGAAGACGGTTTCAAACCCTTCCTCGAAAGAACCCGCGCAAAGGAAAGGAATTGAGATGGCGGAAAAACCGGCAAAAGTCTTTTTCGATCCGCTGCTTAACAAAAACCCGATCGCGTTGCACGTCCTTGGCATCTGCTCGGCCCTGGCCGTCACCTCCAAGCTCGAGACGGTTCTGGTGATGACCTTCGCGGTGGTTTTTGTCTGCTCCTTATCCAACACCGGCGTCAGCCTGATCCGGCGGCACGCCCCGGTAAACATCCGCATCATCATTCAGATGACGATCATCGCCTCGCTGGTGATTGTGGTGGACCAGTTTCTCAAAGCCTTCGCCTTCAGCATCAGCAAGCAGCTTTCCATTTTCGTCGGCCTGATCATCACCAACTGCATTATCCTGGGCCGGGCCGAGGCGTTCGCCCTGAAAAACCCGCCCGGTTTGAGTTTTCTGGACGGAGCCGGAAACGGCCTGGGCTACGGGCTGGTGCTGATTGCCGCCGGCGTGTGCCGCGAGTTGTTCGGCGCCGGCAAACTGCTGGGTTTCACGGTGTTCCATCTCACGACGGAAGGCGGATGGTACGCCGCCAACGGCCTGATGCTGCTGCCGCCCAGCGCTTTTTTCCTCATCGGCGGCTTTATCTGGATTCTGCGAACCTTCAAACCCGAACAAGCCGAAAAAGAGGAGGCCTGATGCCGGAAGCCTATCTGAACATTTTCCTCAAGGCGGTGTTCGTGGAAAACCTGGCGCTGGCCTTCTTTCTGGGCATGTGCCCCTTTCTGGCCGTTTCCAAAAAACTCGGCACCGCCGCCGGAGTGGGCCTGGCGGTCATCGTGGTGGAAACCATCACCGTGCCGGTGAACAACCTGGTTTACCAGCACCTTCTGAAACCTGGGGCGCTCTCCTGGATAGGGCTTGGCGGCGCCGATTTGAGGTTCATCGGCCTGATTTGCTACATCGGCGTCATCGCCGCCATGGTGCAGATTCTGGAAATGACACTGGACCGGTTTTTCCCCGCCCTGTATAACGCCCTCGGGATTTTTCTGCCGCTGATCACCGTCAACTGCGCGATCCTGGGCGCCTCGCTCTTCATGGTGGAGCGGGATTACAATTTCACGGAAAGCGCCGTATTCGGCTTCGGGTGCGGCTTCGGATGGGCGGCGGCCATCGTCGCCCTGGCCGGCATCCGCGAAAAATTGAAATACAGCAACCCGCCGGACGGGCTGAAAGGACTGGGCATCGCCTTCATCGCGGCAGGCTTGATGGCCCTGGCATTCATGGCTTTTTCCGGCATTCAATTATAGAAATTCCGCCGCCCGAACGTTATCAGAAAGATGTTTGAAGTTTTTTTAGGCGTGAGCGTGTTCACTTCGGTGGTGCTGTCACTCTCGGGAATCATCCTGGCGGCCCGCTCGCTGCTGGTGCAGAGCGGCGAAGTCACCATCACCGTCAACAATGACCCGGACCGCGCCATCGTCACACGAAGCGGAGGCAAACTTCTCAACACGCTGGCGGCGAACGATATTTACCTCTCCTCGGCCTGCGGCGGCAGCGGCACATGCGCCCAATGCGCCGCGAAGATCACCGGCGGCGGCGGAAACATCCTGCCCACGGAAACCCCTCACTTCACCCGGCGGGAAATCCGGGAAGGCATGCGGCTGACCTGTCAAGTGACCGTCAAGAGAGACATGAGCATCGAGGTTTCCCCGGAAGTGTTCGCGGCCCGGCAATGGCGATGCAAGGTCCGCTCGAACCGGGACGTGGCCACTTTCATCCGCGAACTTGTCCTGGAAATGCCCCCCGCCGAAAAGCTGGAATTCCGCGCCGGCGGTTTTATCCAGATCGAATGCCCCCCCCATGAAGTGAATTTCAAAGACTTTGACATCGCCGAAAAATTCAAGCCCGCCTGGGAGGAGCTCGGCCTGCTCCAGTTGCGCTCGAAAGTGACCGAACCTGTGACGCGCGCCTACTCCATGGCCAACTATCCGGAGGAAGACGGCATCATCATGCTCAATGTCCGCATCGCCACCCCGCCGCCAAACGCAAAAAAAGGCGCGCCGCCAGGTCAAATGTCATCCTATGTTTACAGTCTCAAACCGGGAGATGAAGTCACCGTCTCCGGGCCTTTCGGGGAGTTTTTCGCCAAAGAAACGGACGCCGAAATGGTCTTCATCGGCGGAGGCGCGGGGATGGCACCGATGCGCTCTCATATTTTCGACCAGCTCAAGCGCTTGCGCGCAAAAAGGAAAATCTCATTTTGGTATGGCGCCCGCAGCCTGAGGGAAGTGTTTTACGCGGAGGAATTCGACAAGCTGGAGCAAGAAAACGGCAACTTCGCCTGGCATCTGGCCTTTTCCGAGCCCCTTCCGGAAGACAACTGGCGCGGCCCAACCGGTTTCATTCACCAGGTGGTTCATGACCATTACCTCAAAGACCACCCCGCGCCGGAAGACTGCGAATATTATCTTTGCGGCCCGCCGGTGATGAACAAGGCCGTCATTGACATGCTCGATAACCTGGGCGTGGAAGAGGAGAACATCCTGCTCGATGATTTCGGCATCTGAATTTATTTTCAATCCGGCTGGCGAACCGGGAAATCCATGGATAAAATCATAAAAACCCATGAGGACATTTTTGGCCGCTCTGCTATTATTCGGACTTTTTATGACCGCCCTTGGGATTGGCGCCATTTTGGGAAAGCGCCGCCTCAAGTGCAGCTGCTGCAAACCGGACCCATGCCGCGCCCGCGGCCGCGAATGCTGATTTTGTTGGACTTGACGGCCCGGGCCGTCATGCTGGACGAGCATGAGAAAACGGCCGGGCGGCTCTGCCGGGAAATCATCCGAACTCCCCGGAAGATGAAGCGCGTCTTTTGTTTTTAAACGCTTCCGACCCGGCCCGCCATAGGGGTGGAAAACAGCCGGGCAAAAGCCGAAGGATAAGGAGCCTTGCGTAAATCCAGCCACGAAAAAAAGCACGGGCGCTTCCTTGAAGCCGCGCTCGCCGCGCTGCTTCTGGCTCTTTATTGGCGGATGGCGGTCAGCGCCTCGGCGGAAAAATCGGCGGCCTTCGACGAAACGGCACACCTGACAGCCGGAACTTCCTACTTATACTTTCAGGACTACCGGCTGCACCCTGAAAACGGCTGGCTGCCGCAAATCTGGGCTGCCTTGCCCTTCAAGTTTTCCCGGCCCCGCTTCCCCCCATTGGACCAGGAAGCATGGAGGCGCTCCAACGTGTGGAAACTGGGAGACCGTTTCCTTTACCATCAAGGCAACGCCCCGGAACAAATGCTCTTTCAAAGCCGTGCCATGATCGCGCTGCTCGGAGCGGCAACCGGGCTGCTCGTCTACCTGTGGTCGAGAACTCTATTCGGCCGGGCCGGCGGATTTGTTTCCTTGATCTTCTTTATTTTCAGCCCCGCCATGCTGGCCCACGGGGCGCTGGTCACATCGGATATGGCGGGAACGCTGTTCATGCTTGCCGCGGCATGGAGCTTTCACCGCCTGCTCGAAAAATTAAGTTTCCAGCGGCTGCTAATCTGCGGATTGTCTTTCGGTCTGCTGGCCGTGTCCAAATTCTCATGCGTCATCATGGCCCCGGTTATTTTGCTGATGGCAGGAGCGCGCTGGCTTGAGGGCGGACCCGTCCGGACGGCATTCGCGGGCAAAGCGCGGTCAATCCAGCCCCCGCTCGAACGGGCCGCGTGGCTGGCCGGCGCCGCCGCGGCTTGCTGCCTCATCGCATGGGCGGTGATATGGACCTGTTACAACTTCCGCTACTCGATCTGCCACCCGCGGACGCCCGCCCTCGTTTCCCCGCTGGTATCGTGGGACTGCCTGCTGGACTCGGACCGCGCAGTGATCGCCCTTGCGGGATGGATGCGTTCCCTGCGCCTGCTGCCGGAAGCTTTTCTTTATGGCTTGTGTTACGTGGCCCGGTTCTCTGAAAACCGGCTGGCCTTTTTTATGGGCGAAAAGGCGCTGGAAGGATGGAGAACCTTTTTTCCCGCCGCTTTCCTTCTGAAAACCACCCTGCCTTTTTTATTTGTGCTGGCATTGATTGGCCTTCACGCCTTCAGAACAGCCTTGCGTGACCGGGAAGTCCTCCGCGAAAACTGGCGGCGGTTTTCTCCTTTCATTCTCTTTCTTGCGGTTTATTGGCTTTTCGCCATTTTCAGCCGCATTAACATCGGCCACCGCCACATCCTGCCCGTTTACCCCTTTCTCTTTATATTGGCGGGAGCACTGGGCCGCGGCGCGGCGCGGAAAACGAAGCCCGCGGTAATCGCAACCGGACTGCTGGCGGCTTGGCACGCCGGAGAATCCGCATTCCGCCGCCCCCATTACCTCAGCTATTTCAATGAATTGATCGGCGGCCCGAAAAACGCCTTCCATTACTTCGTGGACAGCTCACTGGACTGGGGGCAGGATCTGCCCGCCCTCAGGCGGTGGCTCGGCGAACAAGCCGCTTCCACTCAAGGACGCAAGCCCGTGCACCTGGCCTACTTTGGAACCGCGTCACCGCGGCGCCACGGCATTCACTCGCGCCGCCTTGCGCGTTATTTCGACTGGCGCGCGGCGGTCAGGCCCGATCCGCTTTCCGAAGGCTGGTATTGCGTCAGCGCCACTTACTACCAAGGCCTCTACCTCGGCCCTTACTCTCTGGAAAAATGGTCTCCGGAGCGCGAAAAAGAATTCCAATACTGCCGGCGGCTCGCCCTCGGCATTCCCGGCAACGGCGGCTCCAGCCCCGGCATTAGCGGCGGCGGGCGCGACAAAATCCTCCGCCGCTGGGAACAAATCCGGTTTTTCAAACTCATCCAATACCTCCGGGCCAAGGAACCTGTTGCGCGGGCCGCCTACAGCATTCTCATTTTCAGCCTCGACAGCGGCGAGGTCCGGCGCCTCCTCCACCAGCCCATCGAAGATTGCCTGGCCGCGATTCCAGAGACATAAGCCCCAAAACCAAACCGCCCGCCGCACAAGCCCGGAAACGGGCTGGTTTATGCCTTCGGCGGCCGGGCGGCCACCCATTGGCGGACTTCGCGGATGACTTCCGGCGGGCAAAGGGGCGGCATGACCCCGGCGGAGGTAACGACGATGCCCCGGTGGTGGGGCAGCTGGCTGAGGTGTTGCCCGATTTGGGAAATAATTTCTCCCGCGGAGCGCAGCCAGAGGGTGGCGTTGGTGCCGCCGATAAGGCATGTGCCCGGGCAATGCGCCCGCCCGTCCAGAAGGGTGGTGTCTCCCACCGGCGGGGAAGTGAAGGCCTCAAACGCCTGGGCCTGGATTTCACTCAAGACGGGTAATATCGCTTTCAAACAGCCGCACATATGAAGCACCAGATTCCGGTCCGCCGCCGCCGTGATCTTCGCGTAGTCTCTGATATGCTTGAAGCAATAAACGCTGTGCTGCTCCGGCGAGATGAGCGTCGTCGAAGTGTTCTCGAAAAAGTATAAAAGGTCGGCAGGATGGTTTTCCGCGGTCAATTCGGTCTTGCGCAGCAGCACCTCGTGCATGGCCGCGAAGAGCCGCCCGACCTCCTCCTCGTGATCGGCCAGCAGGTAGTGCGCGTTCTCCACTCCGGCCAGCCATTCCACCCAATACATCAGCGGCGATTCTCCAATCGAGACACAGGTGACGGCGTCTTCGCCGGTTTCTTTGCTCCGCTGCCGCGCTTCGGCCAAACTTTCCTCATCCAACTCAATGGACAAACCCTCGAAATACGCGGTCATACGCTTGACATCCTCGGCGTCCTGAACGGGGAACCGGATGGGATGCCAGGACTGGGACATCTCATCGAACGCCCGCGCTTCAGTCATTTCGCCGTAAGGGGTGCGGTAAACCCCTGATTGCTTGCCGTTGGCCCGCGCAGTATCATAAGAACAGTCGCGGTGGACTTCCCGCACACAGCCGGGCAGGCCGATGTGTTTATCGCTCCCGATCCAGTCGTGAATCGCTTCGGCGCCCCATTCGCGGAAGGGCGCGGCCTGGGCGCGGGCGTAGGAGGCGCTGATCTTGGGCCAGAAAGGAAACCGGTCCACCGGCCGCATCCGCACGGCCGCCAGCCACCTCTCTCTGGGAGTCATCACATCGGGCATCGCGGTTCTTCTTTTATTTAGAAATTCAGACGCAGAATTACGGTCACGTCAAGTATTTCCTGTAAAATAGTTCGGGCATAATCTTCTTTTTAATG
>CAZYUX010000021.1:0-20804 GCA_964650745.1 uncultured Puniceicoccaceae bacterium | reverse complement strand
CCGGCGATGTCGTGGATGTAGTTGGCGCCGCTCATGGCCACGAGCAGGCTGGACATGGCGCTTTCGTAGGCGGCCTGGACGTCCACTTCCTTGGCGTCACTGGTGCCGCCCGTGGAATACAGGGGGATTCCGAAATATTGTGCCATCTGCGCCACGGCGGCGTTGATCATGGCCCGCTCGATGGCCCCGCCCACGTGGTCCATTGTCCGCAGGTTCGTGATTGATCCGACGCTTCCGCAAATGCCCGGCGCTCCTTTTTTCACGCACTGCACCAGGGCGATGCCGCCCAGTGTCTCGGCAGTGTGGGTCAGCACGTTGCCCGCCAGGGTGACCGGCGATGTCGTTCCGCAAATCGGCTCGGCGGGCACGACCACCGGCAGGCCTCGTTCGGCCAGGCAGCAAGTCATCTCGCCGTAATGGTCGTCAATCTTAAAGGGGCTGATGACCAGGGTGATAAAAGAGACGAACGGCTCCGCCCGGAGCTTCTCCGGGCTTCCGGCGATCGTTTCACTCATTTTCACCACGTTTTGACATCCTTTCATCGTGTAGATGCCGCCCATGACATGTTTGACGGTGTTGTCGAAGGCGTGAAAGAAACGGTTCACGTCAATGGCATCGCGGTTTCCGATATCGTTGGGGAAGACGTTGATGGTGAACACGTGGATGTTTTCCAGCCGCTCCGCCATCCGGGCGTTGAGGATGACATCCTCCACTGTGGAGGGGCGGCGCGCGCCGGTGTCCGGGTCGAGCACGTAGATGGCCGTGCCGCCAGTGCCGTAATGCACGCGGTTTTCCTCCAGCACCGCGTGCTTTTCACCGCAGCGAGCGTAAAGGGTGACCGAGGAAGGATTCGAGGCGGCGGCGTCCTCCACCAGGCCGCGGGGGAGTTTCACGATGCGGGAGGACTCGTCCACAACCGCTCCTGCCCGTTTAAACGCTTCCCGCGCCGTCTTGGAAAAGACGGCCATGCCCGACTGCTCCAGCACCCGCAAGGCGGCCCCGGCGATTTTCTTCACGTCCGTTTCCGCCAGCGGCCGGTAAAGCGAACCGCGCAAACCCATTTGCTTTTCCGCCGCGCATTGTTTTTCACCACCGTCCATACGGGAATTCCGTTATAAGCAGTCCGCGCGCGGGCGCAAGGCATTTATAGCGCGGCGCGGGGCTACGCGAGCAGCGGTTTGATCCAGGCGGCGAACTTTGGGAAAATGTCTTCCGGCTCCGCCAGTTCGGGGTGCCAGCGCTTTTCGTGCTCGAAATTGAACCAGCCCTGGTATCCGTTTTCTTTCAAGATGCCGATGGCTTCGGCCAGGGGCAGCTGGCCCGTTCCGGGATCCACGTAGCGCCAGCCGTCCTTCATCGCATCTGGATGGCCCGGCTCGTGCACGGCGTCTTTAATGTGGGTGTAACCGACGCGGCCGTTGACGGCGGTGAAGCTCTCGGCGGGTGTTTCGCCGCCCACGCGCGCCGTGTGCCCCATGTCCCAGAGCACACCGAAGGCGGGGTTGGAAATGCGTTCGAGCAGCAGGGCGCAATCTTTCGCTTTTATCCAGTGGTCGTGCGTTTCGAACAGCCACTTGAGCTGGTCCGCCCCGTCGAGCTGGAGAATTTCCTCCATACAGGCGCGGCCCAGGTCGGCTGCCGCTTCTTTGCCGGTTTCATCCGGGTTGCCTCCCCCGAAGACGCGCACGTTTTTGCATCCCAAAGCGAGCGCCACGGGGATCGTGCGCCTGGCCTCGTCCACATTGGCCTGGCGGTTGCCCTCGTCGCAGACCCGGATGCTCGAGCTGACGCACGATGTCTCCAGCCCGTGGCCGTCCAGCATCTTTTTCGTTTCTTTGACGCCGGTGGTGAAGGCCGGCGCCACTGTCACGTCAAGGTCGTCTTGCAGCCCCCGGAAGTCAACCCCGTCGAAGCCGAATTCGCGGGCTTTCTCGCAAACCGTCCGCAAATCCCATTGCGGACATCCCAAAGTCATAAAACTAATTTTCATCATGGTTTTTGCTTTAACGCTCCTTTTTGGTTTTTTCCCCGGCCGGAGTCAAACTATTCCGTTCCCGGCTTCTTTCAATTTGGCGGCGGCGGGAAGGCGTTTGGTTAAATCAAGTCAAAATACTCCGCCAGAGCCGGGTCGAGCGGGGGAACTTTCATGGGCTTTGAGCCTTGGCGGAGGGACTGGGTGGCCATGTAACCGGCGGCCACGCTCATGCGGGCGGCGGCGGGCGAGGTTTTGACGGGGCCGCCTTCGCGGACGTAGCGGACAAACTCGGCGGCGATGGAGGAGTCGCAGCCTCCATGCCCGCCCATGCCGCGTTCGACGGGGCAGCTTTCGTCCCCTTCCAAACGGTAACTGTCCCGGCGTTTGTTCCAGAGGCGGATGCGGGAGTCCGGAGTGATGCCGTCGCCAAAGTTTTCGATGCGGCCTTCCGTGCCGATGAAGGTGTAGTTGCGCCAGGCGTCCGGCGTGTAGTGACATTGCTGATACGAAGCGAAGACGCCGTTGCCCAGGCGCATCATCATCATGGAGACGTCCTCGACGTCCATGACCGGATTGAGCGCCTTTTGGCTGAGCGGCGGCCAGTTCTCTTCCCGGAACGCGGCGTCGCCGTATTCCTCCGGCGGGTGGCGGTCCTGAATTTGACCGTAAAGCGTCAGCCCTCCCATTCCTGTTACCGTTTCGCTGAAGGATCCGCAAAGCCAGTGGATCACGTCAATGTCGTGCGCCGCTTTTTGAAGGAGCAGGCCGGTGGATTTTGTCCGGTCGGCGTGCCAGTCCTTGTAATAGGCGTCGCCGCCGTATGAGACGAAGTGGCGGCACCAGACGATTTTGACCTCACCGATGGCTCCGGCGTCAATCATCTCTTTCATTTTGAGGATGACGTTGAGATGGCGCATGTTGTGGCCAAGGTAGAGCTTGACGCCATTGTCCCGGGCCGCCCGCAGGATGCGGTCGCAGCTCTCGATGGTGATGGCCATGGGCTTTTCCAGGTAAACGTGCTTGCCCGCCTCGAGAGCGGCGGCGGCGTGTTCCTCGTGGAGGAAATCCGGAGTGCAGACAAAAACGGCATCCAGATCCCGGCCAAGCAATTCCCGGTATTCCCTGGTTGTGAAGATATCCGGGCCGTACCATTCCCGGTTGCGCTCAAATTCTTTCTCGTCAATGTCGCAGCAGGCCACGACACGCGAGCCTTTGCCGGGCTTGTGAACGTGCCGGGCCAGGCCGCCGCGCCCTCCCGATCCGATGACTCCAATCAAAATGTCTTTCATGACAGGCCCATGAGGCTGGCGGTTGCGGGGGCGGTTGGCAATCCTTGTTCCGCTTCAAGTAAAAATAAAAAACGGGCGGCGCGGGTCACGGCTGCCGGCCAACGGGAAGGATGCCGTTGTGATTGCGGAAAAGCGGAAGAACAAACGCCGCCGGTTCCCGGCTTGATTGTTGCGCAATTTTCGTTAGCCTGATTTTTCTCATGTTATTCATAATGCCATCGCGTCATCTAGTTTCCTGAATGGGAAGCGTCTCTTAATTTCAGTCACATGAAAGGAGAACCGTTATGCCACTGACAAGCAAGGAGAGGGTTGTCCGGGCGCTGGAGCGGCGGGACCACGACCGCGCGCCGCGTCACGACTCTTACTGGGGAGAAACCATCCGCCGCTGGGAAAAAGAAGGGCTGCGAGGAGGCGGTGAAGCCGCCCTGCGGCAGCTCGGCGGCGATCTTCACGGGTTGTGCGGGATTTACTGGCCCGCCCCTTTCCCCGGCAGGAACGAAAAAGTCCACGAGGATGAGCGAACCGTCACCACGACTGATTTTTACGGCCAGACGATCCGCCAATTCAAGGACCGCGAGACCACACCCGAACATGCCGGCTGGGAGTGCGGTTCGTCCGAGGTCTGGCACCGGAAATTCCGGCCCTTGATCGCGGAGCAGGACATCCAGATCAATATCGAGGGCATCCGCGCCAATCTGAACACGGGCCGCCGGGAAGAAAAATGGTGCCACTTGTGCGGCATCGAGCCTTTTGAGATCCTGCGCAAGATGGTCGGCGACGTCACTTGCCTGATGGCCATAGCCGAGGAACCGGAATGGATCGCCGACATGTCCGAGGTGACAACGGACAACTCCCTGCGCAACTTGCAGGCCGTTCTCGATGCCGGCATCCAGCCCGACGGCTTGTGGGTTTTTGGCGACATGGCTTACAACCACGCCACCATGTGCTCGCCCCAGGCTTACAAGGAGCTGATTTGGCCGTCCCACAAACGCCTCTGCGGCTGGGCGCACGACAACGGAATGAAATTCATCTTCCACACCGATGGCGACGTCAACGGCGTGGTGGACCTCTACATCGAGGCGGGGTTCGACGCCCTCCAGCCTCTTGAAAGCAAAGCCCGCATGGATGTCCGCCAGCTGGCCCCGAAATACGGCCGACAGCTCTCCCTGTTCGGCAACATTGACGTGATGGCCATGATCACCAACGACATGGATGTCATTGAAGCGGAAATCGCCGCGAAGTTCCCCGCCGCCATGGCCGCCAAAGGCTACCTCTACCATTCCGACCACTCCGTGCCTCCGCAAGTCTCCTGGCCCACTTACCAGGCGATCATCAAACTCATTGAAAAGCACGGCAGCTACACCTGATTTCCAAGGGGGAAAGGGGTTGAGCGGCTCATTTTGAGGGGGTCAATGGAACCTGTCTCAAAACGGCGCCGCGCCAGCCCGCGCAAGGATCCGCATTCCATATTCCCGGCCCGGAAATTTCCCATTGCCTATGAGGAGTATCCTGTTCAGTTTTGCCGGCGTATGAGTGAGAAACAGGCCGCGAGCCATGACCTGCACGCCATTCGCCGGGACAAACTGGCGGAGATGCGCGCGAGGGGGGGCGACCCCTTCCGCGCCAACTGCGAGCAGACGCACACTTCCGCCGCCGCGGCGGCCCTCTACGAAAACGAAATCCAAACGCCGGAGCGCGAAGCGGCCAGCCCGGTGGTCAAGGTGGCCGGGCGCATTGTCGTCTTCCGCCTGATGGGCAAGGCCGCCTTTGTCAAGATCCTCGACCGCGACGGGCAGATTCAGCTCTATTTCAAGCGCGACGAGGTTGGAGAGGAAGCTTACGCGCAATTCAAGAAACTCGACATCGGCGACATCATAGGCGCGGAAGGGCCGCTTTTTAAAACCAAGACGGGGGAAATCACCGTGCGGGCGCGTTCCTTCACCCTTGTGTGCAAGACGCTGCGCCCGCTGCCGGAAAAATGGCACGGGCTGACTGACAGCGAGCAAATCTGCCGCCAGCGCTATCTCGACCTTATCGCCAATCCCGAGTCGCGCCGGCGTTTTATCACACGCGCCCGCGTTATTTCCAGCATCCGCCGTTTTCTGGATGAGCAAGGCTTTCTCGAAGTGGAAACCTCCATCCTGCAAGCGGAGGCGGGAGGCGCGGCAGCCAAACCGTTCATCACCCGCTTCAACGCCCTGGATTGCGACTTTTACCTGCGCATCGCTCCCGAGCTGAACCTCAAGCGGCTCCTTATCGGGGGTTTCGACCGCGTGTATGAGCTGGGCCGCATCTTCCGCAACGAGGGGCTTTCCCGCAAGCACAACCCGGAATTCACGATGCTCGAGGTTTACCAGGCTTACAGCGGCTGCCGGGGGATGATGCAGCTGGTCCGCGGCATGATCCGGCGGATTTGCGAAGAGGTTCTCGGCGCCACTCAAGTGCCGCATGGCGGCGGGCAAACCATCGAGCTCGGCGGCCCGTGGCGCGAAGTCCGTTACAAGGACATTGTCCGCGAAGCCACCGGCGACGCGGAATGGTTCTCGCGTTCCAAAAGGGAAAAACTGGAGTGGTGCCGGCGCGAGGGCGTCGAGGTTGATCCCGGTCTGGAAGACTACGAGGTGACGAAAAATGTTTTCGAGAAGCGCATCGAGCCAACCCTCATTCAGCCGGTGTTTGTCACCCATCTGCTCAAGGAGATGTGCCCGCTGGCGAAAATCAGCCGGGAAGACCCTTCGACGATTGACGTTTTCGAGCTTTGCATTGGCGGCCAGGAAATCGCCCCCGCTTACTCCGAGCAAAATGACCCCTTCGCCCAGCGGGAAATGTTCGAGGCCCAGGCCGGAGGGGAGACCACGAACGTGGACGAGGATTTCCTTCTCGCCCTTGAGCATGGAATGCCTCCAGCGGGGGGGATGGGCGTGGGGATAGACCGTCTGGTGATGCTCCTCACCGGCGCCGCCAGCATCCGGGACGTGATTCTTTTCCCCCAATTGAAACCTGCGAGGCAAGGGGGAGCAAACCGGCCGAGTCAGGTTTTTAATCATGATCATGATTAAAAGGGCGGGAGCGGCCCGCGATGTGTCCGGCCTTCTTCATTTTTAATATTTAATTCCGAAAATGCCTTGGCATTTACATTTGGCCTTGAAGCAGCTTTTCCCCAGCGGACGCCGGGTTTCCTTCTTTTTTCTCATGTCGGTTTGCGGGGTTATGCTGGGCGTGGCCCTCCTGGTCATCGTCCTGAGCGTCATGGACGGCTTCGGCCAGATTTACCGGGAAAAAATCATCCTGACCAACGGCCACTTGCGCATCGAGTCCGGCGGTGTCATTTACAACTCCGGCCGGATCGAAGAAATTCTCGCGGATTATCCGGAAATCGCCGCGGCTGAGCCATACGCCCAAGGGGTGGTCATGCTGCAATACGGCAACCGTCCCGCTTTCCCTTTCATCCGCGGGATTGACCCCGCGCTGGAAAACCGCGTCATTCCCCTGGGGCGTTTCCTCCTGGAAGGCAGGCCGGGCGAGTTGGATGACGATTCCGTTTTTTTGAGCCGCTCCCTGGCCCAAAAGGTGGGCGTGACGGCCGCCGGGGACGAGGTGGACGTCTTCACGCCGCTGATGCTGGAAAAGCTCCGGGAAGATGAAGTGCTTCTGCCCCGGGAGTTGAGGGTGGCCGGTTTTTACGAAACCGGGTGGTATGACTTCGACAGCAACACTCTGATATGCTCCCTGCGGCGGATGCAGGAGCTTTACGGGCTGGATAGCGGCGTCCACGGCGTGGCCCTGCGTCTGGCCGAAGGCGCGGACGAGCGCGTCCTGGCGGAGCGGCTCAACGAGGTCCTGCCGCCGCCCCTGCGGGCGGTCACATGGATCGAGATGTTCGAAAATTTCCTCTGGATACTGAAATTGGAAAAGAACCTGATGTTTTTCCTCCTTTTGTTCATCGTGCTGGTGGCGGCCTTCGCCATCTCGATTGCCCAGTTGCTGACGGTCGCGCGCAAGACGCGCGAGATCGGGCTGTTGAGCGCTCTTGGCGCGGAACCCGGCGGCCTGGCGCTCTGCTTTTGTTTTCAAGGACTGGTCATTGGAATCATAGGAACGATTCTCGGTTTTATCCTCGGTCTCGCGGCGCTGTATTTCCGCAATGAAATCATCCGCGGTTTCGCGGTTCTGACGGACAGCCGGGAAGTCCTCCTGAAGTTTTACCAGTTCGCCGACCTTCCGGCTCATTATACGGTGGCGGATTTCGCCGCTATCACCGTGTGCGCCCTTGCGCTCTCGGCTCTTGCCGGGCTGGTTCCCGCCATTCGCGCTTCCCGCTTGAAACCCGCCGACGCCCTGCGCAGTGAATAACGTCCTCGCCGTCAGAGCCGCCGTCAAAAGCTTCCCCAGCGGTGTCCGCCGCCTGGAAGTCCTGCGCGGCGCGGACCTCTCGGTGGCGGCCGGAGAAACCGTCAGCATCCGCGGGGAATCCGGCAGCGGCAAAACCACGCTCTTGAATGTCATCGCCGGTCTGGAGAGCCTCGATCAGGGCGCGGTTCAATGGGAGGACAAAGACGTTTCCGGCTGGAGCCGCTCGGCAATGGCCCGGGAACGCGCCCGCTTCTTGGGGATGGTCTTTCAGGCCTACTATCTCATTCCTGAGTTGAACGTTTTGGAAAATGTTTTTTTGCCGGCCCGCATCTTGGGGACTGCCGGAAAAGAGGCGCGCGCCCGGGCCGGGCGGCTGCTCGGCCGCGTCGGGCTGGGCGGGCGGCCCGATGAAAATCCCGCCAAGCTTTCCGGCGGGGAGCGCCAGCGGGTTGCCCTCGCCCGCGCCCTCATCAACTGTCCCCGCCTCGTTCTGGCCGACGAGCCGACCGGCAACCTCGACGAGAAAACCGCCGGCGCCGTCATGGACCTGTTGTGGGAAGTTTGCGAAGAAGAGCAAGCCGCCCTCATCCTCGTCACCCACAACGCCAATTTCGCCGCCCGGGCCGGGCGGCGCCTGTTCCTGCATTTAGGCGTCCTGCGGGACGCGGGCGGAAGCCCTGCCCGGACATCAGGCGGAGCCAGCGGTCCGTGAACAAGCGCCCGTTCCCGCCACGGGTGATGGGTGAGACGTTAATCTTTGACGTTGGGCGGATTTCGTGCCAATGGGTGGCCCTGATGGACGGGGCGGTCAAGAGTTAACTTCAAAACGGCATTGTCTCATGCGATACGGACATTTTGACGACAAGCGGAAAGAATACGTGATCGAGCGGCCGGACACCCCGCGCTCGTGGAGCAACTACCTGGGGACGACGGAATACGGGGCGGTCATCACCAACAATGCCGGGGGTTACGGCTTTTACAAGTCGGCGGCGGTGGGCCGGTTTCTGCGGCTGCGCTTCAACGCCATCCCGATGGATCAGCCCGGACGGTATTTTTATTTGAGGGACCGTGAAAGCGGGGACTACTGGAGCGCTTCGTGGCAGCCGACGGGCAAGCCGTTGAAGAAATACAAGTCGGTCTGCCGGCACGGAACGGCCTACACCATCATCGCGTCCCGTTACTCCGGCGTTCAAACGGAGACGACTTACTTCGTGCCGCTGGGGCAAAACTTTGAGTACTGGCGGCTGAAAATCACCAACAAAACAAAACGTCCGCGGCGGCTGTCGGTTTTCACCTATTGCGAATTCACCACCAACTGGTGCACCCGGCAGGACATGATCAACCTGCAATACGGCGCCTACACGGTGAAAAGCGAATGGGTAGAGGGAATGTGCCGCTGCGCGGTGATTGACAATGTCCCGCCGAAGCCGGAGGACTTCGCCGACAACGACCAGGGGCGCTGGACGTGGATGGCGCTGGCGGAAACCGAGACCACGGGCTACGATTTGGACCGGGAGGCCTTCATCGGGCCATACCGGACTTACGCCAATCCCTTGTCCGTGGAGCGGGGGGAATGCGTCGGCTCGGCCGCTTACGGGGATAACGCCTGCGGCAGCCTGCAAACGGAGGTGACGCTGGAGCCGGGGCAAAGCCGGGAGATCCTCGTCCTGCTGGGCATCGGCAAAGCGGAAGTGGAGGGCAAGAAAACCCTCGGCGAATACGGAAATTTGAGGCGCGCAACGGAGGAATTGGACGAGCTGAAGCGGTTTTGGCACGGGAAACTGGACAGCTTGACCGTAAAGACGCCGGACGAGGATTTCAACCACATGATTAATGTGTGGAACGCCTACAACTGCCTGATTACCTTCAACTGGTCGCGGGCGGCCAGCCTGGTCTACAGCGGGGAGCGCGACGGGCTGGGCTACCGCGACACAGTGCAGGACTTCATGGGAGCCGTTCCCTTGCTGGGCCGTGACGCGCGTGCGCGGCTGGAGCTGATGCTGACCGGACAGGAGTCCACCGGCGGCGCCAATCCGCTGATTAAGCCCTTCGCGCACCATCCTGGAAAAATGCCGCGCACATCCGAAACCAGTTACCGGGCCGATGACTGCCTTTGGCTCTTCAACGCTGTCCCGCTTTATGTGGCGGAGACGGGAGATGTGGATTTCTATTATAAAGTGCTGCCATATTCGGACGAGGGGGAAGCCGCCGTCCTGGGCCACTTGCGCCGGGCTTTGGAATTCAACCTCGAGCGCCGGGGGGCGCGAGGCCTGCCTTGCGGGCTGGACGCCGACTGGAACGACTGCCTGCGCCTGGGCCACCGGGGGGAAAGCCTTTTTGTGGCCTTCCAGCTGCGTTACGGGCTGGAGGTCTACGCCGGTATTTGTGATACTTTGGGGAACGGCGAAGAAGCAGCGTGGGCCCGGCGGCAACGAGAGGATCTGGACGGCGCGATTCAACGGCACGCATGGGACGGGGAATGGTTCGTGCGGGCGTTCCGGGAGGACGGCTCCGTTATCGGCGCGAAAAACGACCCGGAAGGCTCGATTTTTCTCAATCCCCAGTCGTGGGCGGTGATCAGCGGGGCGGCCGCTCCGGAGCAGGCGGCGCGGGCGATGGATTCCGTCAATGAACGCCTGGCCACGGAATACGGGCTGATGGTCTGCGCTCCGCCTTTTGAAGAGACGCCTTACCACGTGGTGCGGGCCGTGTTAATAAACGGCGGTCAGAAAGAGAACGCCGGGATTTTCAACCACACGCAAGGCTGGGCCGTGATGGCCGAGTGCTTGCTGGGCCGGGGCGACCGCGCTTATGAGTATTACCGGGCCTATATGCCCGCCGCCTATAATGACCGGGCGGAGATCCGCCAGATCGAGCCTTACGTTCATGCCCAAAGCACGCATTCGCGCTACAGCCGGCGTTACGGCGCTTCGCGCATCCCGTGGCTTTCCGGCACGGCCTCGTGGTCTTATTATTCGGCCGCCCAGTATATCCTCGGTCTGCGCCCGGAACCCGGCGGCCTGCGGGTTGACCCCTGCATCCCCGCGGAATGGCCGGGATTCACCGCGCGGCGGCGTTTCCGGGGACGCGCGATAAAAATCAACGTGAAGAATCCCCGCAAGGTCTGCCGGGGCGTCAAGAAGATAAAAATCAATGGCAAAACCATGGAGGGCAATCTGATTCCGGTGGAACAGCTCCGCGAGGAAAACAAAGTGGAGGCGGAACTGGGTTGATTTTTCCTCTTCCGGGGCTTTGAATGAGCCGGTTCTTCAAAAAGACAGCAATGGGAAACCGCCACAGCCTGTGCCGTTTTTGGTTTGGAATGCCGGGAGCCTGCCTGCCGGCGGTTCCGCTTCTGTGCTTCCTCCTGCCGCTTTTGCGGGTTCATGCCCAATGGGAGGGGCAAATTTACGATATTCCGCGGCTGGAAGGCATCATCGTGGACGGGTCGGAGAAGGACTGGAGCAAGCAAGGCCTGCGGGTGGAACTGCTGACACCGGATGACTTCAAGCCCTGGGACGTGGCGGACTTCGACGCGGCCATGCGCCTGGGCTGGGACAAGGAAGGGCTGCTCGTTCTCATCCGGGTTTCGGATGACCGCTTCGCCGAAGCGGGGCAGATGAACTTGCCGCATGGAGACAGCGTGGAACTCTTTCTGGCTCCGGCAAAAGGGGCGCGGGACATGCTGCGCTTTGCTGTTGCCCCGGGCGGCGGCGGCGCCCAAAGCGAACTGCGCTGGCGGCTCTGGGACCGGCGCGGCAAAGAAAGCCGGGGCGGCGGCGCCGATCCGGTTTTCGCGCGGGAACTCATTCCCTCCGGATATATTCTGGAAGCCAAGCTGCCCTGGTCCTCCATGGATTTCCAGCCGGAACCGGGAAAGGAAACCGCATTCCAGGTTTACGCCAACGATTTCGACCCGGGAGAAGAGCCTTTTCATTTGCGTTTCTACCCTCGCGGGGGAACCCAAACCGACACGACGGCCATGCGCCGCCTGCGCCTGGCGGAAGCGCCCGGCCCTCCAGTGCGCCTCGCGGCCCGGGCCGGCATTTCGCTGAAGGGAGAGACAGACTTGGAATTGCGCATTTTTTCACGCGCCAAAGCGGCTGGCAACATGATCCATTTGATGCGGGAGGAGGCCCTTGTCGCAAGCGCGCCGCTGGAAACATGGTCCGGCGAGCTGGCCGCCACGCGGCTGGCGCTCCCGCCGGATGATCCCGGTTTGTTCCGCGAGCCGCTGCAGGTTCTTTTCGGCGCCCAGGAGCTCGGGGAGGTTTACATAGCGCCGGAACTGCTCAACGCCAGGGATCTGCTCAAGGAAGCGGCAAAAGTCGAGGAAGCTGTCCATAAAGAAGCCGTGGGAAAAGAAAAGATGCGGACGGCGGCGATGGTCATGGCCTGGGCGGACATGCTGGAACAATTGCTCTCGCAGAAGAATCCCGCCGTCATCGGGGAGGTTTACAAAAGGGCCAGGAGCAGCCGGCACGCGGTTACCCAGCTTCTGCAAGCCTTGAAGGATTTCTCTTCCGGCAAAGACATCTATGCCGGCCGCAAGGGGGCTTTCCTGTCCGCTTACATATCCGGGGCCGACCGTTCGGCGCAGATATACGGCCTTTACGTGCCGCCAATTTATAAACCGCCCGCTCCCCTGCCTCTGGTTGTCCTGCTGCACGGCGTGGGAGGGAGCTGCATGGAGATGCCGGAGCGGGAGGGCCATCTTCCCTATTTTCTGGCCGTGTGCGACGGCCGCGGCCAGAATGGCTACCAGGGTCTGGGCGAACTGGACGTTTTGGAAGTGATTGCCGACATCGGGCGCCATTACACCATTGATTCCAGCCGTGTCAGCCTGGCCGGAACGGACATGGGCGGAGCGGGCGTGTGGCACGTGGCTTCGCGCCATCCTGACCGGTTCAGCGCCATTGCCCCGTTTTCCGGATACGCGGAGAAAGACTTTCTGGAAAACCTGACCAACACCCAGTGCTGGGTGTTCCACGACAATCAGGACTGGCTGGTGCCGGTGGATTTCTCCCGGGCCGCCGTGCTGGCGCTGGAAGAAAAAAGCGCGCCGGTGGTGTTCACGGAAACCAGCGGGACCGGCAGCGGAGCGGGCCTGCATGACACACCGTGGGAAGCCGGGAAGTGGCTGGCCGAAAGCGCGGGAGTTCCCGCGCCGCGGTTCCTGCATTACACCACCAGCACCCCGGCCCGGGGCAAGGCATACTGGCTGGATATCCTCGAGCTGTCCAACGCGAACGCTCCGGCAACCGTCCGGACGCGGGTGGACAGGGGAAACCGGTTGTATCTGGAGCTGGAGAATGTCAATGTCATAAAAATCGAGGTTGACCGGCGGCTGTTTTCGAAAAGCAAGCCCCTGCGCCTGATTCTGGCGGGGCCGCCTGTCACGATTGAAGCGCCGCTCCCGCCGTTCTTTTACCTGCGGCACACTGGGATCGAGGACGAGTGGACCATCAGCTTGAAAGACCCCCGCCCGGAGCGGCCGTTCCGCCCCTACACGGCGGGCGGGCTGGATTTCCTGTGGTCCGGCGGAGAGCCGCTGCTCATTGTCCGCCCCACCGCGGGCGGAGATGAAACATTGCTGATGCATTTAAGAGGGTTTTGCGAGCGGCTGTCCAAATTCACGGGCGGCGAGCCGATGCCCATGGGCGGCATCCCCATCAAAGATGACGTGGCGGTCACGGCCGAAGACATGCAGCGGCACAACCTTGTGATAGTCGGCCCGTCCTCCGCCAACCACCTGCTGGCTTATCTTGAAGCGCGGCTGCCCGCGCGGAGCAAGGGCGGCCAGGTTGTGTTCGGGGAAGAAAAATACGATTTGCGCGGCCGCGGATACATGCTGTTCTACTACAATCCCGAAGCGCCCAGGCGGTATATCGCGGTATTCAGCTCCCCGGAGCCGGCCTTCTACGACTTGAACAACAAGCAGCTGTTTGACATTGGCGGGCGGGCGCCCTGCGGATTTTCCCTGGCGCGCCTGGAGCCGTGGCACTGGGTCCGGCGCGTGATTTGGAACACGCGGTGGGAGCCGGATATCCGTGATGACGGCACCCGGCCCATCCCCGCGCAATGGGCTGAAAGAGAACATTTCGACCGGGAAATCGCCGCCGCCGCCCGGGCCGCCACGGGGGCTGATTTTTTCATCGATTTTGCTCCGCTGGAGAGCGGCGGCCTCATTTTTGACAAGCGATACGCCCGGTGGCATGACGTGCGCGGAACGCTGGACCCGGCGGCGGAGGTATACACCTCCGTTCTCACGGGCCGCAACCTGCGGGAAGTTTTGGAGGGCCTGCGCGAGAGCAGCCTGCCCCTGCAGGTCTGGCCTCCCGTGCCCGACAGTTTGAATCCGCTGGCGAAGTATAAAATCGCCTTTCATCCCTGGCTGTTGTGGAAGCAGGCGCGCCAGCGCGAGCGCAACCTGCCCGGCATTGAGCGGCACCGGGTCAATTTCATGGAACTTATGCACCACCGTCTCTTGCGGGAATAAGCGCCGCGCTTTTCCGCGCTCCCGGACCGGCGGGGGAGGCGGCCTTCAAACCCTGCCGCCCGGCGTTTGATTGACGTTGACTCGATGACGGGATTATGTTAAAGGATGCCGCCAATAATCACACGACCGGCCACGCTTTAACCCAAGCCGCATAAAAAAATGAAAAACAAACCGCCTTTTCCCGCTGTCTTCGGAATCTCTTTAATCTGTTTGCTCACCGCCGCGGCCGGCCCGCTTTCAGCCCAGCAGGAGGCCGGGCTTTATGGCGAGCTGGAAATCAACACTGAAACGGGTGACGAAAAACAAATCAAACTCGCGGTGTCGGATTTATGGGGCTCCGGCGATTACATCCTGGAAGCCTGGGCCACTGAAAACAAATACGAGCCGGCCGGTTCCGCCCCTTTTCCCGAAATCGGGGATGACCCAGGCGCTTCTTATCTTTTGGGCGCGGCCGGCGTGACCGCTCCCGCCGAAAACGTTGAGGAATACACCGACTACACGCATCCGCCATCGGGCACTTACTGGTTCACCCTGCTGCTGCGCCAGAATGGTGAAATCGCGGCTTACTTCACCTTTGAGACCCAGCGCGACATGACAATCGAGACTCCTCCGGCCCTTTCGGGCGAGGTGCAAGCCACGCTGAGCGAGGAAGAAGGAATCATGATGGCGCGGGTGGTGGCGGATGTCACTTACTTGATCGCGGATATGCGCCTGGAATTGTGGGCCACCGGCAGCCCTTACGACGGCAGCGGGGATATAACGGGCCATCAGCTGATTTCCATTGAAGTGGAAAACTATTCCACCGATGATCATCTGCCATACCGTTATCCCGACCCGGGAACTTATTACATTTCCCTTCTTCTCTATGGAGGCGATGAGCAGCTCGATTACCAGAGTTTGCCAAATCCAGAGGAATTCCCCGCCATCCCCGAGGATCCGCTCGCAATCGCGGGCAACGCCAGCTGGTCCTATTCCGGCGCCGAGAGCATCCACATTCATGTCGCCGGGGTGAGCAACAGCAATGACATCGAATCCACCAGCTGCCGCATCCGGGTGGCGGCTTCCCGGAGGCTGTACCAGGGAGAACCTACAATAACCGGCTACACTTTGGCCGAATATGAGGTGGGCAAAGTGGCCGCCTACAGCACGGCCGGGGTGGACACAACGGTAAATGCCGGGCCGGTTCCCGCCGGCAGTTACTACACCTACATTTTGCTGGAGCAATACATTCCCTCGGAAGCCGGATTCCGGATCGTGGACTTCCGCCAGGGGCAGGATATCGGAGACGGCATACCGGAGCTGGACGGCGAAGGATGGATTTGGAGCAGCGTTCACGGCGGGGTTTTCATTGTCCCTCTCGAAGGCAGCGTTCTCTTCTGGAGCGGCGACCATGAATTCAAGGGCTGGCTTTGGACCCGCAAGGACATTTATCCCTGGATTTACTGCTGGTATGCCGCGGGGGATCCGGTGCCCTCCGAGTGGCTGTGGCTGTTCCTGAATAATGCCACCGCGGATGGGCGCTGGTATTACGGCTTCGGGCGCGGGGATTACTTCTGGGTCAGTCATCCATAATAGCCGTCATCCCCCGGCCGGAAGGATTTTCAAACGCGCGGCGGGCGCTCCGCCGGAGGCGGTGTTGTTTGTGTTCCCGCCGCGGGCGGGTGAGGATCAAACCCTCCGATGAAAGCGGCAAAGAGCTTCCGCGGCGCTTTTTTTATGAAATATCCGGGTTAAAGCTTATTTCGGGCTTACTCCAAATCCGGTGAGGCGAACAACGCGGCCAGATCAATTCTGCCTTCGTAGAGGGCTTTGCCGATAATGACGCCGCTGAGGTTTTTGTGATCCTTGCGGATGCCGAGGAAGGTCCCGATGTCGGCCGCGGAGGAAACACCGCCGGAAGCGATGAGGTTGACGGAGAGGGCTTCGAGCATCCGGCGCTGGCCGGCGAAGTTGGGCCCGGCCAGCATGCCGTCGCGTCCGATGTCCGTGTAAATGATGGTTTGGATGCCCATGCACTCGGCCTGAAGGGCCATATCGAGGGCGCTGATGCCGGCGTCATCGACCCAGCCCCGGACGGCGGCCCGGCCGTCTTTGGCGTCAATTCCCGCCGCGATTTTTTCGCCGTACAAACTGACCAGCCGGCCGATGAAAAGGGTGTCGTCCGCCGCCTTGGTGCCGATGACGATGCGGGAGGCTCCCGCCTCGAAAGCGCGGGCCGCCGTTTCTTCGGTGCGCAGGCCGCCGCCGAACTGGATTTTCAGGCCGGTTTCCGCGATTTTCCGGACGGCGCCGAGGTTGGCCGGAGCGCCGGTGAAAGCGCCGTCGAGGTCCACGACGTGGACCCATTGCGCCCCCGCGTCTTTCCACATGCGGGCGGGTTTGGCCGGATCTTCGTAATAGACGGTTTCCTGGCCGGCCTGGCCTTGGGAGAGGCGGACGGCCCTGCCTTTTCGAATGTCGATGGCGGGGTAGATGTTCATGGTTTCAGATTTTGAGTTTGGATATCAGGAATTTTTGGCCCGGCGGATTTTTCTGGCTTTGTCAGTATAACATAGAATATTTTCCGGAAATGGCAAAGAAAGCTTTTTCTCCTCCAAAAATGCTGGCGGACTTTCTCGATGCCCGTTCTCCCAGCGGCTACGAGGGCGAGGCGCAGGCGGTGGCGGACCGCTGGCTCGGAAAGGCTCCGGTCCAATACTGGAAAGACGCGCTGGGCAACCGCTGCGCGGCCGTCAATCCCGCGGGCGATCCCGTGCTCATGCTCGCGGGGCACATGGACGAGCTGGGCTTGATCATCAAGTACGTGGACGACAACGGGTTCCTTTACTTCGACACGATCGGGGGGTGCGACATGGGCCTTCTGCCTGGCCGGCGCGTCATCATCCATGCCAAGGGCGGTCCGGTGAAGGGAGTGACAGGCAAACGGGCTGTGCATCTGATGGAAAAAGAGGAGCGCAACAAGGTTCCGAAAATCCACAATCTGTGGATTGACATCGGGGTGAAAAACAAAAAGGAGGCCTTGAAGCTTGTGCGCGTGGGGGATGCCGCCACCTTCGAGCCGTCCTTCGAGATGCTGCGGGGGACCGTGGCCATGGCACGGGCTTTCGACGACAAAGCCGGCACTTATGTGGTGTGCGAGGCGGTTCTCCGCCTGGCAAAGGTGAAATCGCTGCGGGCGAAAGTGGTGGCGGTGGCCACCGTGCAGGAAGAAGTGGGAACGCGCGGCGCGATCCCCTCGGCGTTCGCCGTAAAGCCGCACGTGGCGGTGGCGGTGGACGTGGGTCACGCCACCGACCATCCCGACTGCGACAACAAAAAGCATGGGGCTTTCAAGCTGGGCGGAGGGCCGATCCTCACCCGGGGCGCCAACATCAATCCCTTTGTCTTCAACCGGCTCGCCGAGTGCGCGGAAAAAGAGGACATACCGTATCAAATTGAAGCCAACCCCGGGCCGACGGGCACGGATGCCTGGGCGATGCAAATCAGCCGCGAGGGTGTGGCCACCGGCCTGGTCTCGATTCCCCTGCGCTATATGCACACCACCAGCGAGGTCGCGGACTTGATGGACGTGGAGAATGCCGCGCGTCTTTTAGTGGCGTTCGCCAAAAGCCTCAAAAAAGGCGAATACGGCCTCTGGTAAAAAGCGTTTCCGTCTGCAATCAAAGTGAGGCGCCGGCGTTTCGGCGCCGGGCATGGTTTTTTATTGTCAAGGGAAGGAATATGCCTACCGTGTGTGGCTTTTTCCGCCCGTGACGGGCTTCCGTTTTACATCAACGCCGAACACTTCCAAATGAAAGAATACCAGACGAGCGACATTCGAAATTTCGCCTTGGCCGGGCATGGCGGCGGCGGCAAAACCATCCTTTCCGACGCCTTGCTCCTGTGCGCGGGCGCGGCGGACCGCATCGGCTCCATCGAAGGCGGGACAACGGCCTCCGACTACCACGAGGACGAAAAGAACCGGCAGATTTCGATACGCGCCTCCCTCCTGAACGCCGAATGGAAGGACAAAAAATTCAATTTCATAGACACGCCGGGTTACATGGACTTCATCAGCGAGGCGCTGGGCGCCTTGCGTGTCAGCGACACCGCCGTCTTGGTGCTGAACGCCGCCGAGGGCATACAGCTGGGAACGACGCGGGTTTGGGAATACGCCGCCCGGTTCGGCCTGCCAGTGCTCATCGTCCTGAATGGCTGTGACAAGGAGCACGTCAAGTTTGATGAAACCGTGGCCAGCCTCCAGGAAGTCTTCGGCCGCGGCGTCCTTCCGGTCACCGTGCCTGTCAACCCCGGGCCGGGATTCAACCAGGTGCTGGATGTCACCGCCCAAACGCAATTGACGTATAAAGGCGGAGGCAGCGGGAACCCGCCGGAGGAAGCGCCCCCGGAAGGCGGTTTGGCGGCGCGGGTCAAGGAACTTCACGGGCAATTGGCCGAGTGCGTGGCCGAGTCCGACGAAGCGCTCCTGGAAAAGTTTTTTGAGCAGGACGGCTTGACGGAAGAGGAGATGAGGGACGGGCTGCGCGCCGCTGTTCGAAACAAGTCCCTGATTCCGCTTTTTGCCACATCGGCCCAAGAAAACGTGGGCGTTTCGCGGCTGATGGATTTTATCGCCGCTTACGGCTCCACGCCTTTGGACCGGCCCAAAATCAAGGCCTTGGACAGCAAAGAAGAGGAGACGGAACTGGACATAAAAGACTCCGGTCCGGCCCTGTTGATTTTCAAGACGATGATCGAGCCCCACATGGGCGAGTTGTCGCTTTTCCGGCTCTTTTGCGGAACGGTGAAAACCGGCATGGATTTGCGCAACGCCCATACCGGCGCCGCCGAACGCGCGGGTCAGATCTACCTGTTGCGGGGGAAAAACCGCGAGAACGCGCCCGCCCTCCAGGCCGGGCGCAGCGATCATCAGCGGGATGTGCGCGATCTCAAGGAGACCCATACCGGGGACACGCTTTGCGGTCCGGGAAACATTGTGAAGCTGCCCGGCGCCGAATATCCCAAGCCCAACATTCACGGCGCCCTCAAGCTGGCCTCGAAAGGAGACGAGGACAAGATCGCCGAGGGGCTGGCCGCCCTGCACAAAGAAGACCCCACTTTTATCTACCGGGCCGACCCGGAGATCAAGCAGACTGTCATCTCCGGCCAGGGGGAAATCCACTTGCAAGTCATTTTGGACCGTATCAAGGCCCGGTTTAACATCGACATCGAGCTGACCGAGCCGCGCATCCCTTTCCGCGAAACGATTAAAACCAAGGCCGACTCGAAATACCGCCACAAGAAACAAACCGGAGGCGCCGGGCAATTCGCCGAGGTTTGGATGCGCATCGAGCCTTTGCCGCGTGACAGCGGCCTCGAGTTCACCAACTCTCTCGTCGGCCAGAATGTGGACCGCGTTTTCGTGCCGTCAGTCGAAAAAGGCGTCAATGCCGCCAGCAATGAGGGCATTCTGGCCGGTTATCGCGTGGTGGACCTGAAGGTGGACTTCTATGACGGCAAAATGCACCCGGTGGACTCGAAAGACATCGCCTTCCAGATCGCCGGCAAGGAGGCTTTCCGGGAAGCTTTCATGAAAGCCAAACCCTGCCTGCTCGAGCCTATCTGCACCATCCATGTTAAAGTCCCGGACCAGTTCACCGGCGACGTGATGGGCGACATCTCCGGCCGGCGCGGGCGCATCCAGGGGATGGACGCGGACGGGCCTTTCCAGATCATCCATGCCACGGTTCCGCAAATGGAGCTTTACCGCTACTCGACGGTTCTGCGCTCGATTACGGGCGGGCAGGGATATCACACCGAGGAGTTCAGCCATTACGAGGAAATGCAGTCCGACCTCGAGCAAAAGGTCATCGCCGCCGCGAAAGCCGCTAAAGAAGGCTGACCGTTGCGGCGCGGCGAAAGCCTTATAGGCTGAACTGAAGCCGGCTATCAGGGCCTTCACCGCCGCTGGTTGAGCTTGGCCAGCAGACGGAGGATTTCGATGTAGAGCCAGATCAGCGTCACCATCAGCCCGAAGGCGGCATACCACTCCATATATTTGGGCGCTCCCTGCCGGGCGCCGGTTTCGATGAAGTCGAAGTCCAAAATCAAATTCAAGGAGGCAATGACGATGACGAACAGGCTGAAGCCGATGCCGATGATGCCGCCCTGGTGGATAAACGGAACGGCCATGCCGAAGAAACCCAGAATCCAGCTCGCCATATAGACGAAAAAGATGCCCATGGTGGCCGCCGCCACGCCCAGTTTGAAGTTTTCCGTCACCGCGATGACCCGGCTTTTGTAGAGAAAGAGCAGCCCGATGAGCGTCCCGAAGGTCAGCCCCACCGCCTGGATGACAATGCCCGGATACATTTTCTCAAAGATGGCGGAGATCCCGCCCAAGGCGAATCCTTCCGCCAGGGCGTAAAGTGACCCCGTCACCATGGCCCATTCCTTTTTGAAGATCGTGACGAAAGCAAAAACAAGCCCCCCGATGCTTCCCCCGATGAGGTAAGGCATGATCACGGCGGGGTTGCCGTATTGAAAAAACTGGTTCCACGTCCACACCGCCGTCAAAAGCACAAGGGCTTGCAGCGCGAACGTCTTGTTGACCGTCCCCTGGATGGTCATGGCCGCGGCAGGCTGCGCCGCGGCGACTTGAAAACCGCTGAAGGTTTTGGAATTCAACGCGGGATTGGCTGTTCTCATC
>CAZYUX010000020.1:0-20902 GCA_964650745.1 uncultured Puniceicoccaceae bacterium | reverse complement strand
CTGGGCATCCTGCACGGCATCATGGCAAGCATTCAGGGGGCGGGGTTGCGGATTGCAACGGATCTCGCGGACATCAGACTCAACAAGGCGAAAGAGCTTTACGCCGGCGTTGCCATTAACGCTTCAAAAACAAATGCGGCGGACCGGGTAAAACGAGTCAAAGAACTCACGGAAGGCGTCGGGCCGGATCTGGTGATCGAATCGGCGGGCGAGCCGGAGGTGTTTATCGAGGCGCTGGAAATGGTGCGGAAAGGCGGAACCGTCATCGAGGTCGGCAACTGGGTGGATACGGGAAAAACCGTTCCGCTGAATGTCATGCGGCACATCGCCTCGAAAAATGTTCATATCCATTCGGTCTTTCACTGCGGAACCGATTGGCAGCCCGTGTTGAAAATTTTGGAAAAACAGGCGGAGAAATATCCATTCGCTTCTATGATTTCCCACAAGTTCAGCCTGGACGAACTGGTGAACAGCATGGCTGTGGTGACGGATCCCAACGCGTGCGTCAAAGTGGAAGTTATTCCTTGATTTGACCGCGGAAGAACGAAAGCCGCGATGACCGGCTCAAGCAAGACCGTTCTGATAACGTGTAATGCCCCAGCGGGAAACGGAATTTCAAGCGGCATGAAGCAAAGGCCGCATCCGCGCTATCGGGATCAAACAGGCCCGCTTCGGCATCGGGCCCCGCAACCTGGCGTATGACTTAGGCAGCTATGCAAGACGATGTTTGGCGGGCGCGTGAAAAGAGGGTTTTGGATGACGGCCCCGCGCCCGTTCCCCCCATCCGGTGCGTGCTGTCCATCCCTGTTAAATATCCCTTCCGCAAAAACGCCAAGCGTCTGTTCTTTCACTTCAATATTCAAAGAGCGCGCGGCATTCATTTTTCCTCTTCCAAATGAAATTGCCCGGGCTGAAAACCCCGCGCCCGCAAAGCGTCCTTCAACCCTGTCATGCCGAGTTGCGCGCCCGGCCGGAGGCCGTTTTTGGCAAACCACCCCTGGTTCATTTCCAGCGCAAACTGAATACTTTCGCTGCGGGACCGCACGGGTGTTTCAACATGCGGATACATGGGATAAACTTCGTGCAGGACACCGTTGGGCTTGAAGAAACCGATATCGAGAGGAATGTATGTGTTGCGCATCCAGAAAGTCATCTGCCGGGGGCGGTCATAAACAAAAAGCATTCCCCGGTTCCAGTCCATTTCGCGCCGGCGCATCAACCCCCGGCGCATTTCTTCCGGTTCAATGGCCAACTGCGCTTCCAATGCGGTGTCGCCAAGCGTGAAATGGAAATAATGCTCCGGACCAAAAGTCTTTCTTTTTTCCAGCGGGGCTTGCGTTTGCCGTTTGCCGCAACCGCAGAGGCTAATCGCGGCTGCCAGGAGACAGCCAAGGACAAGCGCGCAATTCAGCAGCTTTTTCATCATTCCGGAACCAAAAAGGCGCAGTCATTAACGGATTTTCAGGGCCGGGGCAAGCTTTCCGGGGCCGGCTGATGCGGGGAAGGGATGAAGCGCGCCGCCGGGAAGCCAAAGCCCCGGCCCCATGCGCGAAGCCGCCGCCGCGCGGAAAAATCTGATCCGTCAAATCTGCCATAAAATCATCAGCGCCCGCGGCTGCCGCGGCTTCGGCAACTGCGGCAAACTCAGCCTCAACCCGCAATAATCCGTGAAGAACCAAAGAAAGAACTTGGCTAAACACACTCGCATGCTTTATCATCCCGGCCTCCTTGTGTTGGGTTAATTGGCGGAGGCAGGCTTGGGCTCATCACAACCAAGCCGGAAACACATGAGCGCGGCTGAAACATTCTTCGAGATTCTCCAGCAGGAGGCCGGGGCCATCGCCCAGGCAGTCAAACGCATTGACCCGTCCGCTATCGAGGCGGTGGTCGAATTGCTCCTGAAATGCCGGGGAAAAATCATTTTCCTTGGCGTGGGCAAGTCCGGCATGATCGCCCGTAAAATCGCCGGCACCTTCACCAGCATCGGCTGTCCTTCCCTGTTCATGCACGCCGCTGACGCCATGCACGGCGACTTGGGGGTTGTGACCGGCGCGGACGCCGCCATTATGATCAGCAACAGCGGAGAAACGGAGGAGCTCTCGGCGATCCTCCCGCACTTGCGCAACCGCAAGGTCAAGGTCATTGCCATCGTCGGCAACCTGAAATCCGCTCTGGCCCGCAACGCGGATTGCGTTATTGACGCCACGGTTGAAAAAGAAGCCGGGCCATTAAATCTTGCCCCAACCACCAGCACCACCGTCGCCCTGGCCATCGGGGACGCTCTGGCCATGGCCGTGCAGGAGCGCAAGGGCGTCACCATCGAGGAATTCGCCGTCAACCACCCCGCGGGGCGGCTGGGCAAGCGCCTCACGCTGCGCGTCAAAGACATCATGCACGGCGGTGAAAACAACCCCGCCATCGCGCCGGAGGCCGAATGGACCGAAGTTGTGCGCGTGCTGACCGAGACCCGCCTGGGCGCCGTCAACGTCGCCGGGCCGGGCGGTATTCTGGCCGGAATTGTCACCGACGGCGACATGCGGCGCTCCCTTCAAAAACACAAGCCCGCCGACTGGGAGCGCCTCTGCTGCCGCGATCTGATGACTGCCGATCCCATAACCATTTCCCCGCAACGCTTGGCCTACGAAGCCCTTCAAATCATGGAACGACGCCCCTACCAGATCTCCGTCCTCCCCGTCGTGGACGAACAAAACCGCGCCGTCGGCCTCCTCCGCCTCCACGACGTCATACAAGCCGGCCTGTAGCCATGGCACAGGCCCGGCGCGCTCGAAGCCCGGATTTCAAAGCGGCTTGGCCGCGCGTGTTCCCCCGCCGGTTCTTGAGAAACGGGCGATTGTTGTTGCTCCGGCGTCAAAAAGTTTCCAGCATGGCGGCCCGCTGAACATGAAAGCCGTCAAATCCATTGAAGGCGCCGCGGTCAGGGATGCTTTCGAAAGCATCGTCCGGAAGATAGCGGAACGCCACCGGGAGACGGAGAAGCTGGCTGTGGCGGGCGTCGCCAACGGCGGCTTGCCGTTCGCCAAAGCTTTGGCCCGGCGGCTTTCCGAGCGGCTGGGGCGGAAGGTTCCCTGCGGCGTGGTCAATAACGCTTTTCACCGGGACGACATCGGCCGCCAGCCGATTCCGCCGTCTTTTCAGCGGACCGATCTGCCTTTTCAAGTGGACAACGCGGCCGTCATTTTGGCTGACGACGTGATATTCACCGGGCGCACGGCGCGGGCTTCCTTGAATGAAATTTTCAACGCGGGGCGGCCCGCGCGGGTGGAGCTGGCCGTGTTATGTGACCGGGGCAACCGCTGCCTGCCCGTTCAGGCGGATTACACGGGCCTTGAGCTTCCCACCGCGCCGGATCAAAACGTGGAGGTGTATTTTTCAGAAGACGACCCCGCGCAACACTATATAACCGTTTCCGACCCATGAGCGAAACCGGCAACTGGCGCCGCAAGGACCTGGTCAGCATCGAGGAGCTCAGCCGGGAAGAGCTGGAGATTATTTTTAATTTGGCGGCTTCGTTCAAACAGACACTCGGGCGCAGCCAGAAGAAGCTTCCCGCCTTGCTGGGCAAAACCGTTGTCAATTTTTTCCTCGAACCGAGCACCCGCACCCGCACCGCCTTCGAAATCGCGGCCAAGCGTCTCAGCGCCGATGTCATCTCCATCTCCACCGACGCGAGCAGCCTGGTCAAACGCGAGTCTCTCCGTGACACCGCGCGCAACCTCGAAGCCCTGAACGCGGACCTCATCATTATCCGGCACAAGGCGGCCGGTTCGCCGCTCTTTCTCAGCCGCGTGTTGAGCATCCCGGTCATTAACGCCGGTGACGGCGCCCACGAGCACCCGACTCAAGCTTTGCTGGACAATTTCACCCTGCGCGAACACTTGGGGGATTTGACGGGGAAAAAGATTACCATCCTGGGCGACATCCTCTTCAGCCGGGTGGCGCGCTCGAACATATGGGCGCTGACCAAGCAGGGCGCGCAAGTCACTTTAGCCGGGCCTTCCACGCTCGTGCCGGAAGCTTTCCGCGGCATGGGCGCGGAAGTCTGCCACGACCTGAAGGAAGCCCTTGCCGGCGCCGACGCCGTCATGCTCCTGCGCATCCAGCACGAGCGCCAAACCACCAGCCATTTCCCGTCCGTCCAGGAATACACCGGCATGTTCGGCTTGAACCGCCAGAGGGCTTTATGGCTCAAACCGGACGCTCTCATCATGCATCCGGGGCCGGTCAACCGGGGCATCGAGATTGACTCGGAACTGGCGGATTCGGAACGCTCCGTTATCCTCGAACAGGTGACCAACGGCATCGTCTGCCGGATGGCGGTCCTCTATTTGTGCGCCAGCGCCGCCGGCCGGCGGCAATCCAGCCCCTTGTGACATGAACCCGATTTTATGGATAACCGGAGGGCGCGTCGTGGACCCCGCCAACAAGCGGGACGAAACCGGCGATATTTACGCCATTGAAGGGCGCGTCGCGGAAAGTTTGACGGAGGCGCAAAAAAAATCGGCGCGGCGCATAGACGCCGCCGGGCTGGTTGCCGCGCCGGGCCTGGTGGACCTGCACGCGCACCTGCGCGAGCCGGGACAGGGGCACAAGGAGACGATTGCCAGCGGGTCGAGAGCGGCGGCGGCGGGCGGTTTCACAACCATCGTCTGCATGCCCAACACCTCGCCCCCCGCCGACAGCGCGGGCACCCTCCAGCTCATGCAAGACATCATCCGGCGCGACGCGGTGGTGAACGTCCTCCCAACGGGCTGCATCACAAACGGCCGCAAAGGAGAAAAGCTGGCCAACACCGGCTCATTAAAAAAGGCCGGCGCGGTGGCTTTGACGGACGACGGAGACTGCGTGCAAAACAATGAAATCATGCGCCGGGCCGTGGAATACGCCCGCATGTTCAGCCTGCCCGTTATGGACCACTGCCAGGACGCCAGCCTGACGGAAGGGGCGGTGATGAATGAAGGCATGTGGTCGCTGCGGCTTGGCCTGCGAGGCTGGCCCAACACCGCCGAGGATGTCATTGTGGCCCGCGACGTCATTCTGTCCAGTTATAGCGGCGCGCGCATCCACTTGCAGCATATCACCTCGGCGGGCGCGGTCGAGATCATCCGCCGGGCCAAACAGCGGGGCGTCAACATCACCGCCGAAGCCGCCCCGCACCACCTGGCGCTGACGGACGCCTGCCTCCAGGGCTACAACACCCGGTTCAAAGTCAACCCGCCTCTGCGCTCGGAAGAGGACCGCCAGGCTGTCATCGTCGGCCTGCTGGACGGAACCCTGGATTGCATCGCCACCGACCACGCCCCGCACACCGATTATGAAAAAGACCGCGAGTTCGACTATGCGCCCTTCGGGATAACCGGCCTTGAGACGGCTCTGGCCGTGTGCCTCGGGGAATTGGTCCATAAACGCCGGTGCGGGCTGCCTGAACTGATTGCTTTGCTCACGTGCAAACCGGCCAAAGTTTTGAGCTTGGACAAGGGCACGTTGAGTCCCGGCGCCGCCGCTGACATCATCCTGATAGACCCCGATGAAGAATGGACGGTGGATCCGGCCCGGTTCCAAAGCCTCGCCGCCAACTGCCCGTGGAACGGGCGCACTCTCCGCGGCCGCGTCAAGCGGACCATCGTCCGCGGCCGCACTGTCTGGGACGGGGAAAAGATACTGGAGGATTGACCTTCCGCATGGCAATGGCGGGCCGCGACAGTTGGATTCTGTCCATGACCCTCCGGATTGAGCAGGACTTTTCAGAAAAGGGAAAAAGCGGGAAATGAGCCCGGACGAGATCGAGGCATTGCTGGAACACCGGCGGCTGCTGGCCTACGCCGGAGCGGTGCTGGCGGCCGGACTGGTTTGCGGGAGCGCGCTGGCGGTGTCGCTCTGGCGTTCCCGTTCTCAAACCGCCTGGGGCAAAGTGCCGTGTCCGTTCATCGGCTGGATGGATTTCGGCTTCTTTATCTGGCTGGTTTTCTTATGGGTGCTGGCGTCCCAGATAACGGTGGCCCGTTTTTTCCCGCCATTTGAGGAAATGGGCATCGGACTGCGGGTGTGGTGGGCGGCGGCGGCGGGCGGGTCAATGGAAGCGGGCATGATTCTGGTTTACTGGATTTACGGGAATTATTTCCCCTCTTTTTTCCGGAGGGGGCTCGCCCGGCCCGGTTTTAGTTGGGGCAGGGCGCTGCCCCAAGGCCTGTATTACTTTTTCGCTTCGCTGCCGGCGGCGGGCGCCGCCGGCGTCATCTGGAGCTTTTTCCTCAACTGGCTGGCGGAGCGGGGGGTGGACGTGCCGCTCGAGCCCCAGCAATTAGTCGGGCTGCTGCAAGCCGCGCCGCTTTCGTGGGGCTGGCTGGCTTTGGCCTTGCTGGCGGCGGCGCTGGCGCCGGCGGCGGAAGAGCTTGTTTTCCGGGCCGGGATTTACCGGTTTTTCAAGCGCCGGCTGGGCGCGGTTTCGGCGGCTTTCATCAGCTCCTTTTTCTTTTCCCTGCTGCACCAAAACGCAGCGGGATTCGCCGCCCTCCTCGTCATGGGGCTTTTCCTCTGCCTGGCCTACGAAAGGACAGGCGACTTGCGGGTTCCCCTTTTTTTCCATGCCGCCTTCAATCTCAACTCCCTGGTTCTGCTCTGGCTGCGGGCTTGAGAATTTCAAAGACGGCATATTTCCCGTTCTGAAACACGACAGGGAAGGAGAGGTTGCGCATTCTCAAAGGCGCGGCGAGAAAGACCCGGCGGCCTTCCGCGAGAAAAGGAGCGGCTGTTTTAAGAAAGCCGTCTTCCCTGATCAGGCGGAAACTTTCCGCCATGGGCCGCCCCGGCTTGGCGCCCAGCCGTTCCATGCGAGACCACCAGCTTTTGCCGAAAACGGGATTGAAGAACATCTGCGTGCCGTCTTTCCATTCGCCGTAAACCGCCCGTTCCGACTCGACGCGGAAACCCGAAAGATAAGGCGGCACGATGAAAAGAGCGTCCGCCGGGGTGTTCTCATTGGCCCACCATTGAATTTCCCGCCAATAGCGGTCTTGAGAGCTCCCGATGGAAAGGCTATGGAAGTGTTGAGAGAGAACACTGAAGATCAGCAAGGGCAGCGCTCCGGCCATAAGGTAATGTTGAGGAGACGGATTCCGCCGCGCCCGGCACCGCCACAGCCAAAGCGCCAGAAGGCATCCGCCAAAAGCCGCCCAAGCCTGGATCCGGGCGCTGGAAACGAAAAACAGCGACACGGCCGGGAGCGCGGCCAGCGCCATGTGAAAAAAACCTTTGTTTTTTTCCAGCTCGCGGGCGCAGAAATGAGCGTAATACAGCGCCGTGAAGCAGTGTATGAATTTGGAAGCGCGGAAAAGCTGCAATTGAATGGCCAACGGCAGGGGAATGCATTCCGTGAACAGTGTTCCGAGCAGACAAAAGAAAAGGAAAACACCCAAGGCGCATTGAAAAAACCTGTGCTGAAATGGAACCGGCCGGTGTTTCCAGCTGAGAACAAAGCTTCCAATAACCAAAACCGCACCCATATACATGCGCGGGGGCCACGAAAATGGAAACACGTGGTGAGACGAGCGCGTCCGCAGCAATGCCAGCCACTCTTCATCCGCCCGGAACCAGGAGGCCCCGGCGGGCGCTTGCAGAATCATCCATGCCAGCAGCGGGGAAACCACCGCCGGCAGAACCAGCAGTCCTCCAAGGATTTTCTTCCAGCCGAATTCCTTAAAGGAAAAAACCGCGAAAACCGCCGTCATGGCGGTGACAAAGATGGCTGATAGCGGATGGATGAGAAAACCCAGACCCTGGAGAAAGGAACAAAGGATAAATTTCTTCCGCAGGCAACACCGCAGGCTGAAAATCAAAAAAGGGAGAGCCGCCAGCCGGGTTGTCAAACCGGCGTCCATGACCGGGACACCCCCCAAAGTGTAAACCGGAAAACAGAAAAAGAATAAGGCCAAAACGGCCGCGCCGTGATGTTTGAACAGCTCAAGGGACAGCGTGTAAAACGAAAAAAAGGAAGCGCATAGAAAAACCATGCGGAGAAGAAAAAAGAGCGGAGGCAAATCAAGCCGCAATGCCCGCGAGACCTGTCCGAGCAAAGGCCATAAAATGGTGTATAAATGGTTTTTTTCGGCGATTAAGTCATCCCCGGGATATAATTCCGGCTGCGCATAGGATTTGACAAAAGGGACGGTAATCGCCTGGTCTCCCTGGCCGAACTGGCAGGGATTCAAGCCAGCGGCGGAAAGAAAAGAAAAAAGAAGAGCCGCCGCGCTTGCCCAGGCCCAATCCCGGCCGGATCTTGCGTTGCCTGAATCCGATGGGATCATTTCTTCTTCCGGTTCGGCCCGCGGGCGCGTCCGGCCCGGTTCCGGCGCCACGCTAATCTTTACGGAAAAAGATTGACAAGGTTTTTATTGCGCCGGAACAAGCCGGTTCTGAAAATGGCATCCGCTTGAGAGATTGTTTTCCGCAAAGGGCATGAGTCCATTTACCGGCGAAGTCAACGAATCCGTCAGCGCTCTGGGCGAGCGGGCGCTCCTGCGCGAAATCCGGAAATGGCTCGGCGAAACCGCGCCGGTTTGCCCTTGCGGGATGGGGGATGACTGCGCCGTGCTTCCGGCGGGAACGAAACTCAACCTTGTGACCGCGGACAGTATTTTTTACGGGCGGCATTTCGATGAATCATTGGCGGCGGAAGCCGCCGGCGCCAAGCTGTTGAAGCGGAGCCTCAGCGACATTGCCGCGATGGGCGGGGAGCCGGGCGGAGCGCTCGCCAGTTTATTCTTCCCCTCCAGCTTGCGCCTGGAATGGCTGCGCCGGTTCACCCTTGGACTGCGGGAGGAGGCGGCGGCTTGGGGTGCTGTTGTTTGCGGAGGAGACTTGTGCGAAACCGATGGCGCCCTGGGGGGCAGCCTGGCCTTATGGGGCCATGCCAGCCGGCCCCTGACCCGTCAAGGCGGGCAGGCCGGCGATTGCCTGCTGGTGACGGGAACCTTGGGAGGCAGCTCTTTGGGGAAACACCATGCCTTCACGCCGCGTTTGCGCGAGGGGCGGCGGCTGGCCGGCACGCCGGGCATGCGCGCTATGATTGACGTGAGCGACGGTCTTGCCAAGGACTTGCCCGAGCTGCTTCCGCCGGGAACCGCCGCCTCACTCGACTTGTCCGCTTTGCCTCTGAGCGCCGATGCCCGCCGCATGTCCGCCCGCACCGGGCAGACCGCTGAATACCATGCTTTTTGTGACGGCGAGGACCATGAGCTGCTGGCTGTGCGGGACGGGCGGGCGGATATGGAAACACTGCTGGAGTCATGGCGGCGGACATTCGAAACGCCTCTGACGGTCATCGGCAAGATCGTGCCGCATGCGGGTCCGCCGGAAGAAAAACCCCTGCTCGATTCAGCAACCAGCCAGCCTTTGGCTTATGCCGGATATGAACATTTGCGCCCGGCTTGAAGCGGGAGTTGCCGCGGCCGCGGCCGCGGAAACCGAATCGCTGGCGCGGAAACTGGCGGAAGCGTTGCCCGCCGACTGTGTGCTGGCCCTCGAAGGGGGGCTCGGGGCCGGCAAGACGACTTTCGTGAAAGGGCTGGCGAAAGCCTGGGGGGTGGCAGGCCCTGTTACAAGCCCCACTTACAACGTCTTCGTCCCGCATCGGGGCAAGCTCCGCAACTTGCTGCACCTGGACGCCTTCCGTTTGCGCGGCGCGCGGGAAACCGAGGCCCTGATGATCGAGGATTTTCTCGAATCTCCTTACTGCCTGGCTGTCGAGTGGCCGGAAAACACCGGGGCTTGGCTGCCAGGCGGAAGCTGGAAAATAAATTTGGAAATCCTTAAGAGCGGCGGCCGGAAATTGCGCCTGACGCGGCCAGACTGATGCTTTTTCTATTCAGCGGGCTTGTCGTCTTCCGGCGGATTGTCATCAGGCGGCTCGTTTGGAACTCCGGTTTCCTCCGGCGCTCCCGGCTCCTGGGCGGCGGATTCCTCATCCCCCGGTTCAGCTTGCGAAGACGGCGGCGCGGGGACGGCCTGCTTTTTTTGCTTCGCGTTGCTCTCTTTTTTGGAAGGGTTGCGCGGCGGCAATGACGCGGGGGCGTAAAGCAGGCCGTTGCTGTATTCCACCACGTAGCCCTCTGTCACCAGCCAGCGCAAGTCCTGCCTCAAGCTGTTGAGTTTGCTTAATTCTTCGGGAGCCATCCGGTTTTGGCTTTCGGCATCTTCCGGCATTTCCAAGCCCAGATATTCCCTGGGCAGCGCCGCCGCGTTCAAATCGGAGCGCTGCTCGATAAACGCGATGAGTTTCTGGAGCCGGTCGGCAAAAACCTGCCCCGGCTCCCGGAACCGGCGTTTGACGCCGCTGACATAGGAGATGCCCTTCGAGCCTTTCTTGTAGACGGCAAAATTCATCCGCCGCAACCGGCCGCGCAAATGGTTGGCGGTTTCGAGGGGAAAACGTTTCTGGTTTTCCAGAATGGTTTCCACGGAGCGCCGGATACTGTTGTCAGGGGACAGCTTGTCGAGCTCTTTGCCGTGAAAACGAGCCATATGGACGGCTTTCACCAGGCGGTCTTTGTAATTGGTTAACAAGTGAAAACGGGCGCTCTCGGAATTGTCCAAGACAACGGGACCGTCCTCGGCCGGCTCTTTGCAAACGTAGCGTTTTTCCCGTGTCATCTTCCGCATCCATTCTCCGACAGTCTCCGGATCCTTGACCGTTTCGACGCGCTCGAGGAACTTCTCGAAAGACATGTGAGACAGGCGCGCGGCATGGTGCTGCTGCAGCAGTTGCTGGTAGCGGTGGTAATTGGGCGGCCCCAGCAGCTCGCCTGTTATCCCGCACCGGTTGACGGCCGGGAAGGAGCCTTTGGGCGGCTCCACTTCCACTGTCTCAATATCAAAGAATTCTCCCAGATAATGTTTGCACACATGGCCGGCGGCCAGCTCCTCCGTTTCGAAAGGCAAACCGTCAAGCTGAGACTGATATAGGGTGGGGGATTCCGCTCCTTTCCCCGGCAGCGGGTGCAGCACGGCAATGAAACGCTCCTTTTTTTCGAGGATAAGACGGGCAATTTCAAACAGCTCAAAAGTGCGGCAGGAGGCCCGCAGGGCTTTGCACAAAGCCCGGAATGGAGCTTCTTCGGGGTAAAAAACGGCATTGACGGTCGGGGTGAAGGGGACGTGGCCGGCAGGCGGAGCGTCCGGCTTGGTTGCGCGGCGCGGCCGGCGGTCCCGGCGCTCGGCTGGCCGCCGAACGGGCCGGCGGGCAGGCCTGTCTTCCTTGGGCCGGGATTTCGGGAGAGGGATTTCGCCTTCCGGGCGGCTCCATGCCGGGGCCAGATCCAAGTCTTCCAGGGCGCTCAGGTCCACCGTTCCGGCTTTTTTGTTTTCACCTTGTTCGGCTGGTTCGGTCTCTGCCATGGCTTTGTTTTTATTTCTCCTGTTTGAGCGGCGGCGCCGGAGCGGGGTCAATCCCGCCGGGATGCGGGGCGTTTATATTGCTTCCGGTTTCGATGAGGCCGGCTGTGGAACCAGGCTTTCTCAACCGGGCTGGGCGGCGCATGGGCCAAGGCGCGAGGGTGTAACATGAACAGGAATGAGAGTAGATTACTTTGCGCCTGACGCAAGGGAAAAACTTATTTTGTTCCGGTATCCGGGTCGGCTTCGCCGGAGTGAAAGGCTTCGACCCGCCCGCCGGGCAAACGCAGGAGCAGGGCGCCGTTGTCGTCAATGCCCTCGGCCTTCCCTTTCAAAGCGCCTTGAGTGGTTCGCAAGCGGACCTCTCCTTCCCGCCATATGGTGAGCCGCTCCCACAGCTCCCGCATTTTCGCCGGGCGGCCGTCCAGAAAAAAATCATCGTAAGCGCGCCAAATCGTTTGTGTCATGCCGGCGGCCAGACGGTTGAGGTCAAACCGGTTTCCTTGAACCGCGGCCAGGGAAACCGCTTTGCCATCCGTTTCCGCCGGCCAGCCCTGGCAGCGGCTGTTGACGTTGACGCCCAGACCGAGGATCAGATCCAGCGTCCGGTCCATGTCCACTCTGGCTTCGGTCAGAATGCCGCCGGCTTTTTTCCCTTCCAAAACCAGGTCGTTAGGCCACTTCACGCCTAATGGAAGGCCGGTGAAGCCGCGCAAAAAATCGCAGGCGCGCAGTGCCATCCAGAGGGTGACGGCTTGGATGCGCCCGCGGGGCATCCGGGGCCGGAACACGAAGCTGGCATAGAGGTTGCCTTCGGGCGGGCTGTGCCAGCGGCGGCCCAGCCGGCCCCGGCCCCGGGTTTGCGCGGCGGCGAGGACGGCGAACGGCGGCGAGCGCCCCCAGGCCAGCTGGCGTTCGGCTTCGCTGTTGGTGCTGTCCGTTTCGGGAAAGAAAAGCAATTCGGCATCCGTTCCGGTTTGCCGCAGAAAGGCGCGGATGGCATCAGGATCGGGATCCGGTTCCACAGGACGGGGGCGCTGTTTTTCCGCTGTCATGTTGCCCGCCTGCTCCAATCCAAACCAATGTCAGCCCATGCGCTCTGATGCACGAGCGCGCCGCAGGAAATGAAATCCAGTCCGAGGCGTCCTATGCGCGGCAAACTTTCGAGGGTGATTCCTCCGCTGGCTTCGGTGCAAGCCCTGCCGTCTATTTGTTCAACCGCGCTTTTCAGCCCGGAAATGCTGAAATTATCCAGCAGAATCACATCCGCCCCGCCCGCCAGCGCCGGTTCGATTTGTTCCGGTTTGTCCACTTCGGCTTCGATGATTGAGCCGGGATGCCGCTCGCGGGCCCGGCTTATGAAATCCCCGATGGTTCCCGGCGCCGCCGCCAGGTGGTTGTCTTTGATCAATATCCTGTCGAAAAGTCCAAGGCGGTGGTTCCAGCCGCCTCCGCAGGCCACCGCGTATTTATCCAGAGCGCGGTATCCGGGGGTGGTTTTGCGCGTGTCGAGCAAGCGGGTGCTGGAGTCTCCCAGGGCTTGAACATATCGGGCGGTCTGGCCGGCCACGCCGCTAAGGTATTGAAGGAAATTAAGCATCAGGCGTTCGGCCCGCAAAATGGCGGCCGCTGATCCGCTGATGACGCCAAGGACACGGCCCGGCGCCACGCGGGTTCCGTCTTCAACCGCCGGATCGAAACGGACCCCTCCGCCGAACGCTTCCAGGATCACCGGAATCAAGGGCAGGCCGCAAACCGTTGCCGCCGACCGGGCGGCAAACGCGGCTTGGCCCGTTGCCCCGGATGGAAGCAAATCCGTCGTCACATCGCCTTGGCCTGCCGGGCGGACAGCCAGTCCGGCGCCGTTCAGGTCTTCATCGGCGCCCATTTGCGCTATATTGCGCAAGTAAGCCGGATCCAGATCTTCCCACCGGACTTTCCGGGCAAAACATTCCCGCGCGCGCGCCGCTCTTCCGTTTTTCACTGGAGGTTTGTGAGTGGATGTGAGAGGGTTCAATCAGCTTAACACCTTTTCCATACCGGAAACCGCCGCGGCCCCGTCCGGGAAAACTATTCGAGAAAAGGCGAATATTCGGGAACGAGCCGGTTCAAAAACTCCTTGATCTGGTTGCGCTCCAAGCCGTCCAGACCGTTGGCCAGGGCATCAAAATTTTGCCGCACTTCCGCATGGGACATTGGCTCGGAGATAAAACGCAGGATGTGGGGATGCTGGGTTTCGACGTGTTTTTCATCGCGGTGGCGCACTTCCTCGTAAAGTTTTTCCCCCGGCCGCAGGCCGATGTACTTGATCTCTATGTCCGTTTCGGGGTCAAAACCGCTCAAACGGATCATTTGCCGGGCCAGCTCGGCGATCTTGACCGGCTCGCCCATGTCGAGGACGAAGATTTCACCCCCGTTTTCCTGGGTGGCGCACTGCAACACCAGTCCGACCGCCTCGGGGATGATCATGAAATAGCGGGTGACCTCGGGATGCGTCACGGTGACCGGCCCGCCCTCGGCGATTTGCCGGCGGAAAACCGGAACGACACTGCCGGAAGATCCCAGCACGTTGCCGAAGCGCACCGCCATGAAGCGGGTTTTGTTTTTCGGCTCCTTTTGCTTGGACTGCAGGTAAATCTCCCCCAGCCGCTTGGTGGCCCCCATCACGCTGGTTGGGTTGATGGCTTTGTCGGTCGAGATAAATACAAAGCGCTCGACGCCGAATTCGCTGGCCAGATCGGCCAGCCGGGCCGTTCCGATCGAGTTGTTCTTGATGGATTCGCCCGGGTGGCACTCCATGATGGGCACGTGCTTGTGAGCCGCGGCGTGAAACACCAGATGGGGGCGGTATTTGGCGAAGACCGAACGCATCCGTTTCCCGTCCAGAATGTTCCCGATCAAGGGCAGGACCATCCCGCTGTAACCGTTTTGATTCAAACGGTGCTCCGCCTCGAAGATCTGAATTTCGGACTGCTCGACCAAAAGCAGGCGCGCGGGATTGTTCGCCGCGATTTGCAGGGCCAGTTCGCTCCCGATGCTTCCGCCGGCGCCCGTCACCAGCACCACCTTGCCCTGGATCATCCGGCAGATGTTTTCCGAGTCGAGATCCACCGGCTCGCGCCCAAGCAGATCCTGAATGTCCACCGGCCGGATGCGCGAAGGCTGCACTTGCCCGGTTGTCAGTTCCGAAAGAGAGGGGACGATTTGCGCCTCAATATCCTGATGACGCGCGTTTTCGATGACTTCCCGTATGCGTTTGACGGAAGCCGAGGGCATGGCGATGATGATGCTTTGGATGCCGTATTTTTTTTTGACAAAGGAAAGGCTGTCCGGACTGTCCACCACGGGGATGCCGTGGACATGCTTTTTCCACTTCTCCCGGTTGTCATCAAGGAAGATGACCGGCCGCAATCCCATGGAGCGCCGCGAGAGCAAATCGGCCGCCACCCCGGCGCCGACGTCCCCCGCTCCGATGATGGCCACCTTTTTGACCGACTCGGGCCTGGATAGGCTGCCGGTCAGAAACCGCTCGCGGTAAACCCGCAAGGCGACCCGGAATCCTCCAATCAGAAGAAAAGAAAAAACGAAATCCGCCAGGATGACACTGCGGGGCGGGCACTGGCTTGGAATGGAAAAATACCGCAGGTAAACCAGAAACAGCGCGCTCAACCCCAGCGCGGTCAACAGGCGGTAAAGGTCGGGCAAGCGGAAATAACTCAGCAACCCCCCGAATTGGCCGAATACAAAAAGCAGCACCAGTTTCAGAGGGATAATCCAAAGCAGATTGTCCTGATAAAGACCCCAATATTCGAAGGGAACGTTAAAGTCAAACCGCAGAAGGTACGACAAGGTCAGGCTGATGAAAAATATGCCCGTGTATGCCAGCAACAGAAACAAGCCCCTGGCGGGCAGCAATTGCCGGAAAAGCGGCGGAAAAAGCTTTTTTATTTGCTCCATGGCGAAGGGATGCCAAGAAAAAGAGAACTACCGGACAAACAACGGATTTCAAGTGAAAAAACAGCGACGGAAACCGGTCTTGCCTTTGCGTGCGAACCATCAAGTCTTCTTGTCCGGCACGGAGTGACACCTCTGGCGGCACACGCGCCCCAAATTATTGCGGCGACATTTTTATGACCGATTCAAACCCGGAAAAAATGGATTGGGTGGAGGCGTTCCGCAGACGCACCGGAGGGCCTCCGGCCAAGGCCGTTCCCTTGAGCCTGCGGGAGAAATGGCTGGCCGCGGCATTGGCCGCGCAGCTGATTTTCGTTTCCTGGGCGCTGGGGGGCATCCGGCCATGGGGGCAGTGCGTGCTGGCGGGTTTGAGCCTGCTGGGGTTTTGCCTGCTTTTTCTGCCCGTCCACAGGCGGTCTTTTTTCGGGATCAGAAGCGCGCCGCCTCTGGAAAACCTCCGTCTCCTCCTGCGCTTTCCCGTTTTTTGGCTGGGGCTGTTTCTGATGATCTACATCGGTATCCAGGCATGGAACATTCATTACGTTTACATGTTCGACGGCCGGCGCTGGTGGATCGAGAGCCGGCCTCATCACACCTGGCTGCCGGCCGGAATGAAAACCCCGTGGGGCGGGATGAACCCCTGGCGCGTGATGATGCTGTTAGGTTCCCCGTGGCTCTTCGCATGTGTCCTGTGGGTCGGGCTGCGCCGCCGCCGCGCTTTGCGCGCGCTGTTTTGGCTGGCCGCCGTCAACGCGGCCCTCTGGGCGGTTTTCGCTTTCGTCCAGCGTTTGCTCGGCGCCCGCAAAATCTTTTGGCTTGTCGAGCCGGAGGCCGGAGGGTTTTTGGGCACGATAATTTATAAAAACCATGCCGGGGCCTGGCTTTCCTTGCAGTTTGTTTTATGCCTGGCCCTTTATCTTTATTATTTTGACCGCTCCAAGCGCGTGCTCCTGTCCCGCGGCGGTCCCCATATGCTCTTCGGGTCTCTGGCGCTGCTCATGGCCGGCGCGATTATCTTGAGCTTTTCCCGGGGCGCCATTCTCATCAGCGCCGCCTCCGCGTTTCTTTTTTTAGTGCTGCTGGCGTTTCTGCTGTTTCGTCTGCGTTCCGTTCTCGGCCATCCTCTGCCCGCTTTGTGTTTTCTTTTGCTGATGGCCGGACTGGCTTTTACACTGATTTCCGTCCAGCCCGCCGAATGGGCCGCCCGCGGGGTTGAAAAAAGCCGCGAAGTGCTGAAAGACCCGCGCAGCGAAACCCGTTATCACCTCCAGAAAGCCACTTGGGACATGTTTGCCGACCGGTGGCTTTTCGGCTGGGGCGCGGGCGCCTTCCGCTACTATTTTCCTCTTTACCGCCGGCATTACGATGCCTTGGACAACCGCTTTTTCGCCCGTTTCGCCCACTGTGACTGGCTCCAGTTCCCGGCGGAACTGGGCGTTGCCGGCTGCGGGTTCATCGTTTTAAGCCTGCTCTGCTTCGCGGGCAAAATCCTTCAGCGCGCCCGTTGGTTGCGGCCGCACCTGCTCATGCTTTTCGGGGGATGCTTATGCGTCTTTTGCCACGGGGCCGTGGATTTTATTTTCTACTGTCCCGCCGTTATCATGAATTTCACTTTTCTCCTGGCCGGCGGGGTCAAATGGCTGGAATTGCAGCGGCAAATCCGGCATGGTTAATTTCGTTCAAAAAAGATTGAACATTCCGGCGTCTTGCCTTTTACTCCTTCCGTTTTGATGACCTTTCGAATTTAATTATCATGCCGCAAACCGCTCCAGGCCGGGTTGTTTCTAAAGAGATCAGTCCCGTCGAACTCGAGATGATAGATTTTTTCGTCCAGTTCGCCCGCATGGCTCACCTGCCCAAATCCGTCGGGGAAATTTACGGCCTGCTGTTTAGTTCAGAAGAGGCGCTGACCTTCGATGAGGTGGTGTGCAGGCTGCGCATGAGCAAAGGATCCGCCAGCCAGGGCCTGCGGTTCCTGCGGGCCGTCAACGCCGTGCAAACCGTCTATGTCGCGGGTGACCGGCGGGACCACTACCTGGCCGAAATCCGGCTGCGCCACCTCGCCGCCGGCCTTTTGCGCGAGCGCATCCAGCCCTATCTCGCCAACGGCAACGACCGCCTGGATAAAATACAAAGCCTCTTGAAAAACGGAAAAGACAACAATTCAAAAGTTCTCAAGGACCGTTTGAAGCGCTTGCGCGCCTGGAACCGCCAGGCCCAAAACCTCCTGCCCGCCGTCATGCGGCTCATCGGCCCGCCGCAACCGTAAAGACTTTCACCTTTTTCCACCCTTCGTTAAGCACGCGAACTCTTTTGCCCTCCGGGGCGCACAGTCCAACTCACCTTCTCGAAGGCTTCAGCCAAACGGCTGACCGGCCAAGGGCGGCAGCCTGCCCGGAGCCCAATAGCTTTCTATAAAAACACTGCAGATGAAGCAATCTTGCGAATGGATTGATCTGGCCTTGAAAGGCGCCCGGCCGCCGCGAACCCCGGTCTTCGATCTCATCTGCAATGACGCCGTCATCGAGCATTTCTCCGGACGGAAGCTGGACGGGACGGATGACGAGGGAGCCGTCCTCGACGCCTTGCCCAAAATCGTGGACGGCTCGCGCTGGATCGCCACCCCCAATGCCCCGGGTTCCACCTATACCGACGGGATGGGCAACACCATCGTCCGGGAGCGCTGGACCGAGTGGGTGCAGAAACACGCCCTGACCGGGATGGAGGACTGGATCGCCTGGATTAAAAAGGACATCGAGCGGCGGGAATCGAGTCCTCCCATAACTCAGCCTGAAATCACTTCGGCCTTCGCTCAGCAGGCCGAACTGAACGCGAAACTGGACGGAACCGTATTCATCCACTGCACTCCCAGCACCTCGGTCAACACCGCCATGTTTGGCTGCCATTGCGGCCTGGATCATTTCAGCTATCTCTGGTTTGACGAGTCCGGCCTTGTGCGGCGCTGGATGCAAACCATCGAGGAAACGGAAATCCAGCTCATCGAGCGCAACGCCCACCGCGAAACTTCTCCCCTGGCCATGATTTACTCGGATATCGCGTTCAAGGAGCGTCTCATGTTCAGCAAGGAGATGTTTACCGAACTCGGTTTCTTCGACAACGTGGCCCGGATCTGCGACGCCTGCCACCGCAAAGGACTCACCGTCATTTTCCATTCCGACGGTTACGTTATGGACATTATGGCTGATCTCATCGCGGCGGGGATTGACGGGTTCAATCCGATCGAAAAGGCGGCGGGGATGGATATTTATGAATTGCGCCGCTTGTATCCTGAACTGATCCTCGTGGGCGGGGTGGATGTGACCTTCCTCCTGCGCGAAGGAACTCCCGATGAAGTCCGAAAGGAGACCCGGCGCATCATTGACAAAGTCGGCGCGGAAGGACGCCTCCTCATCGGCAGCACGACGGAATTGGAGGACAATGTCCCCCTCGACAATTACCTCGCCTTCCACCATGAAGTCATGGAGGGATAACTTCGGAGTTTGGAACACTTTACATCAACCGATATGGCTCTTGCCCCGATACATCAACCGGTTTCAAAACCAAGGGGCATTTCTTTTAAACAACCATAAAAAAGCACAATGAAAAAAGCGTTAGTCACCGGGATCACGGGGCAGGACGGCTCCTATCTGGCCGAATTGCTCCTGAACAAAGGCTACGAGGTCCACGGCGTCATCCGGCGCTCCTCGACCTTCAACACCAGCAGGATTGACCATCTGTATTTGGACCCCCACGTCAACAACGTCCGCCTCTTTCTCCACTACGGAGACCTGGCCGACTCCGTCCAGATGGTCAAGCTCCTCTACGACCTGAAGCCGGACGAAATCTACAACCTCGGAGCGCAAAGCCACGTGCGCGTCTCATTCGATATCCCCGAATACACCGCCGATGTCACCGGCATGGGCACTTTGCGCATCCTCGAAGCCATCCGCGAGGCCGGATTAGTGAAAAAAATCCGTTTCTATCAGGCCTCCTCTTCTGAAATGTTCGGAAAAGTGGCGGAAACTCCCCAGACCGAAAAGACGCCCTTCTGGCCGCGCTCCCCCTACGCTTGCGCCAAGGTCTTCTCCTATTGGCTCACTATAAATTTCCGCGAGGCATACAACTTGTTCGCCGCCAATGGCATCCTTTTCAACCACGAGTCCCCCCGCCGGGGCGAAACCTTCGTCACCCGCAAAATCAGCCGCGCCGCCGCACGCATCAAGGCCGGCCTGCAAAACGAGCTCTTCCTGGGCAACCTCGACGCCAAGCGCGACTGGGGCTACGCCCCGGAATACGTCGAAGCCATGTGGCTCATGCTCCAGCAGGACAAGCCGGACGACTACGTCGTCGCCACCGGCGAAACCCACTCCGTGCGCGAGTTCTGCGAGGCCGCCTTCGGATGCCTCGGCCTGGACTATGAAAAATATGTGAAAGTTGACCCGCGCTACCTGCGCCCCTCCGAGGTGGACCTTCTCATGGGCAGTCCCGAAAAAGCCAAAAAACAACTCGGCTGGGCGCCCAAGGTCACATTCAAGGAACTCGTCAAAATCATGACCGAACACGACCTCCAGCTCGCCAAAGAAGAACGCGCCTACAAACAAGCCCAACAGCAAGTCGCGGATGCCGGAAATTGACTTCACGCCAATAATCAGTGATTTCTTGTCATGCAATATAAGGTAGTCATTCACGGCGAGCCGGGAGGCGGATATTGGGCGGAAGTGCCCGCGTTGCCAGGATGCTATTCCCAAGCGGAAACCATGGATGATCTTAAAAGCAATATCCGCGAAGCCATCCAGGGATACCTCGAAGTCCTGGAAGAATTAGCGCGTGCTATCTCTCGCGACACAGGAATTACATGGTAAAAGACTTCACTGATAAAGTGCTTAAAAAATACCGCAAATTTGACAAAGCTGCGGATCGCGATCAACTGTCTTTATCAATATTTATCATTATTCTATTGTGGGTTATCTTTTACGTTATTTCTCCCAATGACCGAACTGACAGATTCATGCAATCTGCATTTGCTGCTATTATAACCGTTTGCGTCTTATATCTATCTTTCCGTCTCGGACTAAAGGCGCAACATGAAGCAAGAAAGAAAGAGATAAAAGAAGCAACGGAGAAATTGGAATGTGAGCCTAAATCTGTGAAGCAGAAGCAATTAAAAATTAAAAACGGATCGAAGTATCCAATTAGAGAATGCCGGGCATATATTGTAGCTGATATTCAAAAGAAGTGCTTCGTGCTTGATGATGACGTTAAAAACGCGGCCTTCGTAAACGGGGATATAGAAGAGAATTCTAATAGTGATGAAACCATTAAACTTAACGAAAAGTTGCCATGGGCTTTGATTCAAGCGGAGCCCAAGCATCCTGTTAGTATAAATATTAATCCGGGAGAAGAACAGGATTTACTGTTTTATAAAGAACAAAACAAAAAAATAGAAGAGAAAAGGCCTGAAAAAATTAAAGAACAAAACAAAAAAATAGAAGAGAAAAGTCCTGAAAAAATTATTGAAATACCTTCAGAGGAAGGGTATAGG
>CAZYUX010000019.1:18237-21062 GCA_964650745.1 uncultured Puniceicoccaceae bacterium | reverse complement strand
GCTTTCCAGGCCCTGGCCGGACTTGATGAAGAACATGGCCGTCCAGGCCAGCGGGAAAACAAGGCCCCAGCTGATGTTGGGCGGCTTGAGGTAGTACGACCGCATGTCCTTGGCGAGGATATTCCAGAAAGCAATCCCGTGTTTCATGCGCCGCCTCCTTTGCCTTTTTTGTCGCGTTCCTGCTTCATGATTTTGGCTTCGATGCCGGTGACGTGGACGAAGACATCTTCGAGCGAGGGGCGGATTTTGCGGGCTTCGGACACTTCCTCTCCGTGGTCCTCGATCAGCCGCACCAGCGGGCCGATGCGAACCGGCTCGTGCGATTCGACTCGAAGCGCAGCGGGCGAAACCTCCTGGCACTCAAGCGCGGGACAGGCCTTGCGAATTGCGCCGCACAGAGACTCGGCGTCGCCCGATACGCCGAACTCGACGACATATCGGCCCTGGGTCTCGCGCATCAGCTCCGCCACCGAATCGGTGCGGACGATGCGGCCTTCAACGATAAAAGCGATGCGGCCGCAGAGTCGCTCGGCTTCTTCGATGTAATGGGTGGTCAGCAGGATCGTAGTGCCAGCGGAATTGAGCCCGGCGATCAGCTGGCGAATCTGCCGGGCGCTGGCCACGTCGATGCCGCTGGTCGGCTCGTCCAGAAACAGGATCGGCGGTTGGTGGATAATCCCGGCGGCGATGGTCAGTTTGCGTTTCATCCCCTTGGAATAACCGGCGAATTTGCGCCCTGCCGCCTGATACAGCCCGAAGGACTCGAGCAGTTCGCCGGCCCGCTTTTCACGTTCCGGGCGGGGCATGCCATAGAGCGCGCCGCAGAAACAGAGATTCTCGCGGCCGGTCAACTCGGGATAAAGATTGCTCTCGTCCGGCACCACGCCCATCAGGTGCTGGGCAGCCTTGGGGTTGCGAGAGCAATCGATGCCCGAAATGCGGATGGCGCCCGCGTCGGGCCGGGCCAGGCCGGTCAGCATGTTGATCGTCGTGGTCTTGCCAGCGCCGTTGGGACCGAGAAAGCCGAACAACTCGCCCTGCCGCACGCCGAATGTGACGGACTCGACCGCCCTCACATCTCCGAAATATTTTGCCAGGCCGGACACGGCAATGGCGCTTGCTGGTTCAGATGTCATGCCTTTCACCTTTCTCAAAACGTAGCCAGATGCCGATGCCGGCGTTCGGGTCGTCGGGGCTCAATCCGCCCTCGCCGATGACCTCGAAACGGCTCAGGCCCGCTTCTCGGGCCAGACGCCGAAACGTTGCTGGTTGCCGCGCCAGGGCAAACGCTTCCTTTTCTTCTTCGCTCATGTTTCGCTGCGAATTGCGTTTCCACTCTATGAATTCCTGCCGCGCCCATTGCGGATACCGGCTGCCCAGTCCACCACCGATGACGGCCTTGCCTCCCGGACGCAAGATGCGCTCTATCTCGCGCAAACCCTTCGCCCTGTCTTTCCAGAAGAAAAAAGAGCCGCGGCTGATGACCACATCGACTGCCCCGGGCGGGAGAGGTATGTCTTCGGCAGTTCCGATGACGGGAACCACGCGATTATGCAGTTCCCGCTCCTCCGCATTTATCAGAGCCTTTTCAAGCGCCTGCGCATTCGGGTCCAGCAGGATCATCACACTTGTGGAAACGGAAGCGACGGCCAGTCCAAGCCCGCCATTTCCGCAGCCCACATCCACCCAGATGCCGTCTTCAGGGTCGGCATATTCCGTAATGTCGCGGGCAACGGTCTGATAGAAATCTGGCAGGGCGGCCCGGCCGTCGGTGTGTCTGTTCTCCGTCATAGTCTCTCGCTTTCGTGCAGGCCGAAATGCTTTGCGTGGCCGGAAACTGCGATCTTTTTAATGTCGAATCCCATTACCGTCGATGCGCGCTCACACCGTCACGAGTCGGTCCGAGTCGCGCACGATCTCATAGTGGTCTCTGAGCGTAGAGAGCGGACAGATCTCCGAGCCTTCCGAATTGCGAAGTTTCAGACAGCTTCCGCAGGCTAGGAACTCGCCGCCTGCGTCCAGGATTTTCTGTGCGGTCTCCTTCACATTGAACTTCTCGTTCTCGATCTGGTCGATCTCAACGGCACGGCCCGAAAGGAAGATACGCACCTCGTCGCCCTGCTCCAAACTATAGAGCGCAAGGCGCAAAGCGTTGAAAACATGCTCCGGGTCGGTCTGGGTAATGATCATTCCAAGTTTCATTGTCTATGCCCTCCTTTCTATTCACAAGGGTGCCCGGCGCTCTCGCCGTGGCATTCTTTTATCTGCTCGGGTGAGCAGTCGCCCGGTTTTCCCTGGAGATGCTCGGGGTGTTCGCATGTGGTGGGTTCCACGCAGGGATGTTCGTTCTTCGTCCCATGGCATTCCCTGATTTGTTCGGGTGAGCATTCCCCGGGTTTTTCTTTCAGGTTCTCCGGTTTCGCGCAGCACTTTTCTTTATGACACATGATATGCCTCCTTTCTGTGAAATGCCTGCGCAAGCACTTTCTTCTTGACCGAAAAAAGAGTTTGCAGGCTCTTGTTTTATCTCTTGTTCCAGAATCTGTTTCGCCAGCCGATTCCAATCGGCAAGCGTTTCCTCGTTCACCCGGTAATGGACAAAATAGCCTTGCTTGCCGGCGGCAACCAGGCCAGCATCCCTCATCACGCGCAAGTGCTGGGAAACCGCTGGTGGTGTGATATTCAGGGATTTAGCCAAGGCGTTCACGCACAGCGGGCGCCGTTTGAGCAGTTCGATCATCCGCACTCGCGTTTCGGCCGAAAGGACCTTGAATACCCGGGCCGCTTTTTCCATGTCAGGCATGTATGTCCTTCAATTTAATTAA
>CAZYUX010000019.1:0-18227 GCA_964650745.1 uncultured Puniceicoccaceae bacterium | reverse complement strand
TATATGCGCACATGTTACATTAAATGGGCGCGCTGTCAAGAAAAAGGCGGGGTTTTTTCAGTGGTATTGCGTTGCCCCGCATAAAAACCCAAACCCGGGCGGCGGAACTTATGGCTGAAATCCCGTCAGTAAGGTTTACCTGGACCGGCTGGACTTCGAGGCCCTTCGATTGGGGCATGACCGCCGCCGCCGATGGATTGCGCCGCCATTTACACACTCGCGGGGAGTCATTCCACAGTGACGGATTTGGCGAGGTTGCGGGGTTTGTCCACGTTGCAGCCGCGCTCGACAGCGATGTAGTAGGCCAGCAATTGCACCGGGATGGTCGCCAGAACAGGCTGGATGCACTCGTGCGCTTCCGGCAGCAGAATCACTTGATCGGCCAGATCTTCCGGAAAGTCCTGGCCGGCATCGGTGATGGCGATGACCGGGCCTTTGCGGGCGCGGATCTCCTGGATGTTGGCCAGTATTTTCTTAAACAGCTCATCTTTGGGGGCGATGATGACGGTCGGGCATTCGGGGCTGATGAGGGCGATGGGGCCGTGTTTCATTTCCGCCGCGGGATAGCCTTCGGCGTGGATGTAGGAGATTTCCTTGAGCTTGAGCGCGCCTTCGAGGGCGATTGGAAACATGACCTGGCGGCCCAGGAACAGAAAGTCCTCGCAACGGGCGTAGCGCCGGGCGATCGCCTCGATTTTTTCCGCCTGGTTGAGGATGACGTTGACCATGCCCGGCACGCGCTTGATGGCCTTGGCGATCTCCACGCCGTCCCGGAAGCTCATGTCGCGCAGCCGTCCCAGGTAAAGCGCCGCCATGGCCGAGATGAGGATTTGGGAAGTAAATGCCTTGGTCGAGGCCACGCCGATTTCCGGCCCGGCGTGCTGGTAGATGCCCCCGTTGCTCTCGCGGGCAATAGTCGAGCCGACGACGTTGTTGATGGCCAGGGTGCGGTAGCCTTTGCGCTGGGCCTCGCGCAGGGCTTCGAGGGTGTCCAGCGTTTCCCCGCTCTGGCTGATGACGAAGACCAGGGTGTTTTTGTCCAGCGGAGCGTTGCGGTAGCGGAATTCGCTGGCGTAATCCACTTCGACGGGGATCCGGGCGAAGCGCTCGATGAGGTATTCGGCCACCAGGCCGGCGTGCCAGGCCGTGCCGCAGGCGGTGAAAACGATGCGGTCCACCTGCCTCAGCTCCCGGGGGTCGAGGTTGAGGCCGCCCAGCTTTGCCGTGCTCCCGTCGTCCGAAAACCGCCCCCGCATGCTGTTTTCGAGCGCGGCGGGCTGCTCGAAGATCTCCTTCTGCATGAAATGCTTGAAGGCTCCCATTTCCGCCGCCTGGATGTCCCAATCCACTTCGTTGATGACCGGCGAGACGCTTTCCTCCGCCACGGTGACGATGGAAAAATTGTCCGGCGTCAAATACGCCACCTGCCCGTCCTCGAGATAGACCACGTTTTGCGTGCGCCCGGCAAAGGCGCTGACATCGCTGGCAATCATGTTTTCCCCCTGGCCGATGCCTAAAATCAACGGCGAGCCTTTCCGGGCTCCGACGATTTCATCCGGGCAGTCCAGACAGAGCGCGGCGATGCCGTAGGTGCCTTCGACATGGTGGAGGGACTTGCGAACCGCCGTCAGAAAGCGGCTGCGCCCGTTCCCGCCGGCTTCCTTGGCGTAATGATAGGCGATGAGGTTGCACAGCGCCTCGGTGTCCGTCTCGCTGGCGAACTGGTAACCTTGGCCGGTGAGAAATTTCTTGATGGCCAGAAAGTTCTCGATGACGCCGTTGTGGACGAGGGCGAACTTCCCGTCCGAGCTCAAGTGGGGGTGGGTGTTGGCTTCAGTCACCTCGCCGTGGGTGGCCCAGCGGGTGTGGCTGATGCCCAAGGGGGAATCGATCCGGGCTTGTTGCAGGAGCTTCGCGGCGGCGTCCGGATGCCCGGTCTTCTTCACCACCCGCAGCCCTTCCGGCATCCACAGCGCGTGGCCCGCCGAGTCATAGCCCCGGTATTCCAGGCGTTTCAAACCCTCGATCAGTATCGGCGCGGCATTCTGCCCGCCCACATATCCGATTATTCCGCACATAACTGGATTTTAGTTTGCCACCGGTAATCGGCGGTTCAAGTTAATAATCATTTCGGCTCTCCGCGGAGTGTTGCCGGCGGGGCCGCCCGGCATGCTTCCTTTTTCAATTCGTTTGCAGTCAAACACTTTTGTAAAGCGGCGGCCCCGGGCCCGCGAAATTCCTTTGTGAATATCTTTGCTTTGCCATAGTTGCGATTTTGAACACGGAAGAAATGGATTGGGATTGGATCGTGGCCAGAATATCGCGGCAGTGCATCGAGAACATCCGGCAGCGCGTCAACATTCATGACGTTGTCGCGCCCGCGGTCGCCCTGAAGCGGGCCGGGCGGAACTATGTCGGGCTGAGTCCGTTCAGCCAGGAGACGAAGCCATCGTTCAACATTCTCCCGGAAAAGAACATTTTCAAGTGTTTCTCCAGCGGGCTGGCGGGGGACATCTTCCGTTTCGTCGAGTTGAATGAGAAACTGACCTTCCAAGAAGCGGTCGAGGCCATTGCCGAGCGCTTCAACATCTCTCTGGAATATGAGGACGGCGCTCCGGGCCCGGCGCGTGAAAGCCGCTCCCTGAAGCGGGAGCTGTTCGACATGCAGGAACAGGCCGCCGATTTTTTCCACCGGGCCTTGATGGCGGAACATCCCGACAGCGCGCGCGCGCGGGACTACTGGGTGAAGGAACGGAAGTTTCCTCTTGATATGGCGAGAGAGCACCGCATCGGTTACGCGCCGCCGGACCAGTCCAGGCTCATCGGAAGCCTTGTCAAAAAAGGCTTCAGCATGGAGGCGTTCCGCAAGAGCGGGCTTTTTTACTACCATGACCGGGAGAGCAATCCCCGCCTTGGCCGGCCTTATTTCCGGGGGAGGCTCATCATACCTGTCCGCAATTATCAAGAGCAGATCATTGCCTTCACCGCCCGGCATCTGGACTTGACTCCCGATGACGGTCCCTCCAGCCAGGCGAAATACATCAACTCTCCCGAAACCCCGCTGTTTATCAAGAGCCATGTGATCTTCGGCCTGGAGCGCGCCCGGCGGGCCGCCGAGGCCGAAGGCGCTTTCCTGCTCGTCGAGGGCCAACTGGACGTTTTGCGCTGCTGGCAGCACGGACTGCAAAACGCCGCGGCGCCCCAAGGCACTTCCGTCACACCGGGCCAGCTGCTGCTCCTCAAACGCTACGCCAGCCGGATTGATTGCCTCATGGACGGGGACGAGGCAGGGCAGAAAGCCGCGCTCCGTTTGATTTCGCTGGCGCTGCAAACCGGCCTCGAACTCCGGTTTCTGGTCCTGCCCGCCGGAACCGACCCCGACACGCTTCTGGCCGGGGGCGGAGCGGAAGCTCTCGATCCGGCGCGGGAGAACAGCCGGACGGCAATGGAATACGCCGTTCAGAGCCTGCTGCCGCCGGGCCGCCCGGCGCCCCGGGAAAAAGCCGAAGCGCTGGCGGGGATTTTCGATATCATCGCCCGGTGTGATTCCGCTGTGGCCCGCGAAGAATATCTGGCGGAGGCGGCGGCCCTTTTGCGGGCGGACCCTGTGGCAGCGCGGAACGATTTCCGCCGTTTCCTCTACCGCCGGGGGCGGATGCCCCTGGAATCCGCCGGGGTGTCCAGCCCCCTGACGGAGCCGGAAAAACCCCAAAGCTGGTTGACAACCGCCGAATATGAGTTATTGTTAATCGCTTTCCACCATGAAGAGACTGCCCACAAAATATCGCAAGTTCTTGATGTTGAATGGATTGAAGACAGCCGGCCCGCCGGGAGGCTCCTCCGCCGCATGTTGGGGGACCTGCGGGAAGGCCTTTGGGAGGGATTGAACGCTTTCGAAGCGCAAATCGAAGACAAAGAAGAAAAAAACTGTTACTACAGTTTGCGCGCGGAAGACCCCGATTGGGACGACCTCAAAGCCAGGGCCAACCGGTGTGTGAAAACAGTTGTTGTGAAATTCGTCAACCAGCGCCGCAAAGCTATCCAGGCGCGCCTGGAGGATTTACCGGACGGCGCCGCCGAATTCCCGGACCTGCGCCGGGAATCCGTGGAATTGCGGCGCCTCAAGCAGCATTGCCCGCAAATAACTTAATACTGCTTTATGTCTTCCGTTAAAACCAAAAAAAGAACCAAATCCGTTAAAAAGACTTCCGCTAAAAAGTCCGCGGCCGGAAGAAAGGCCAAACCGGCGAAAAAAGCCGCCGCGCGCGCGGCCAAGCCCAAGAGAGCTTCCACGGCCTCATCCAGGAAGCCTGCCGCCAGGAAAAAAACCGCAGCCCGCGCGGTTTCCACGGAAACACGAAAAACCGCGCCGGCCGGAACCGCCTTGAAAACCGCGGCAAAAACTGCTTCCGGCAAGAAGCGGCCCAAAAAAGAGCAAAACACCAAAGCTCTCGTCAACGATAAAATCCGCCAGCTCATCCGCCTCTCCAAGGAGCAGGGCTACCTCACTTTCAAAGACATCAACGGCGCCCTGCCCGAAAGCGTCAACACTTCCGAGGAAATCGAAAATCTTCTGTCTATTTTCGACAACCTGGGTATTGACATCATCGAACCCGAGGATGTCGAGAAGTATAAGCAGCGCCTTCAGGCGCATGCCGAAGAGGAAATAAAAAACGCCCAGATAGACATCCTCGACGACCCCGTGCGGATGTATCTGAAGCAAATGGGCCAAGTGCCCCTGCTCACCCGCGAGCAGGAAGTCGCCATCTCAAAACGCATCGAAAACGCCGAGCAAAAGGCGCTTGACGGCCTCTTCTCCATCGCGTTCACCTGCAACTTCCAGATCTGCCTGGCCCAAAAACTCTCCAGCCGGGAGGAGCGGTTCGACCGGGTTGTGCAGGACAAGCGCGTCAACAGCCGCGAGCAATACTTCAAAAACCTGCCCAAACTCATTGAGCAGACGCAGGAAATCGGCCGCCGGATGGACAAGGCCTGGGCCGACAGCCTGTCCGCCGCCTCCATCCAGGCCACCCGCAAGCGCGCCCGAACCCGTTATAAAAAGTATGAAGCCCAGCTCAAACCCATCTTCAAGAAATTCTGCTTCAAACTGAAAATCTTCGAGGAGCACCTCAACACCAGCGAGCCCCTGGTGCGCGAAACCGTTCATTTGCTGGACACGCTGCGCATCGCCGAGCAAGCCCAGGCGCGCCGGCGCAAGCCCATCAACACCAAAAAAGTCCAAAAAAGACTGGCGGAAATGGAGGATCAGCTCCGCATCGAGCCGGCCGAATTCCTCCGCGTCATCCGCGACGTGCGCAAAAGCATGCGCCAGGCCCACCGGGCCAAAACCGAAATGGTCGAGGCCAATCTGCGCCTGGTTATCAGCATCGCCAAAAAATACACCAACCGCGGCCTCTCCTTCCTCGACCTCATCCAGGAAGGCAACATCGGCCTGATGAAGGCCGTCGAAAAATTCGAATACCGCCGCGGCTACAAGTTCTCCACCTACGCCACATGGTGGATCCGGCAGGCCATCACCCGCTCCATCGCCGACCAGGCCCGCACCATCCGCATCCCCGTGCACATGATCGAAACCCTCAACAAGGTCATGCAGGTGCAAAAACAGCTCCTTCAGGAGCTTGGCCACGAGCCCACCGCCGAGGAGGTGGCCGAGGAAATGGACATGCCCGTCGAGCGCGTCCAGGCCATTATGAAAATGGCTCAGCAGCCTATTTCCCTGCAAAGCCCCGTGGGCGAGAGCGACGACACCAACTTTGGCGACTTCATCGAAGACAAAGGGGCGGAGAACCCCTACGACATGACCGCCTACAGCCTCCTGCGCGAAAAAATCCTCGACGTCCTCGACAGCCTGACCGAGCGCGAGCGCCGCGTCCTCTCCCTGCGTTTCGGTTTGGCGGACGGCTACAGCCGCACCCTCGAGGAAGTCGGGCGCCAGTTCAACGTCACCCGGGAGCGCATCCGCCAGATCGAGGCAAAGGCCCTGCGCAAGATGCGCCATCCCACCCGCATCCGCCAGCTTCACGGCTTCTTCGAGCCCGACCACTCCTCCCGCCACCTCGAAACCGCCCAAAAACGCGCCTGATTGCGTCTTGAAGAAGCTGCCAGCCCATCGGATCCGCCTGATGACGGGAGCAAAATTCTTTGTTTACAAAGCCGGAATTACGGTTAAGTTTTAAACGATGGAACGCAGTTTGCCATTGGGGCTGATCCCCGGCGTGGGCGGGCCGGAAATCCTCATCATCTTTTTCGTCATCCTTCTGCTGTTCGGGGCCAAGAAGCTGCCCGAGCTGGCGCGCGGCCTCGGCAAGTCCATCAAGGAATTCAAAAAAGCCGCCACCGAAGTGGAAGGCGACCTCAAGTCCGCCATGGAAGCCGCCGAGCCCGGCGCCTCCGGCGAAAACGAAAAAAGGGAACAGCCGGAACAAGCCCCGCGGCCCGCCAAGCCGGATAAGGAACTCCAAGGCTGATTTTCAGCCCACAAAGCCTTTCTCCTGGAGGACGCGCACAAGCAGATCCAGCACGGGCAGCCGCGTGTCCGTTTGCAAAAGCGGAATCTGGTGGCCGCGGCAGTAACCAAGAATGGAGCGCTGGTAGCCGGTGAAAACTTCGCGGAACTGCCGCCGCATCGCCTGGTCCACCAGCACCGGCTGCCGGGCATCGCCCTCGACGGATTCAAGCTGGTATTCCCCCAGCGGCCCGGCTTCGCTTTCTCCGGCATCAAACACTTGGATGACCCCCACTTCATGCCGCGAGTAGCGCAGCCGGTCCAGGGCGTGAAAAACATCCCGCTCATCATCTCCCCATAAATCGCTGATCCATAACACAAACCCCCGGCGGGGCTGGAACGTCAGCCAGCGCCGCGCCTCGTCGTAAAGCCGCGCCGGACCGGGCTGAATCTCATAGCCCGCCAGCAGGCGCAGGATTTGCCAGAACCGCTCCTTGCCCCGGTCGGCGGGAACGCCCCGGTTGCCTTCGCCACCGAGCGGAAACAGCCCCACCCGGTCGTGGTTGCCCAGGGCGATGTAGGCCAGCCCCGCCGCCAATTGCCGGGCGTAGTCGAACTTCAACGGCTCGCCCCACTCCATCGAGGCCGAGCAGTCCAGCAGCAGGTAAACCGGCAAGTCGCGCTCCTCGACGAACAGCTTCAGCACCAGGTGCCGCCAGCGCGCGTAAGCGTTCCAGTCCAGGTAGCGCAGGTCATCCCCCGGCACGTAAGCCCGGTATTCCGCGAACTCCGGGCTGACCCCCCGGTGCGACGACTTCCGCTCCGACTTCCGCGGGCCCCGCGCCAGCCGCCGCGCCAGCAGCCGCAGCCCCTCCAGCCGCCGCAGGAACTCCTGGCTGAACAACCCCTCTGCCGCGCTCTCCGCCATCCTTTATTTACGCTGACAATTTAATCATTCACGATCCGCTCAGGCCTCCGGCGGAATGTTTCCGCCGGAGAAATCCCAATGCTTTCTTGAATGTCAACGGTTCCGGACTTTCTCCTTGGCGGCTTCTTTTTCTTCTTCGAGGCGTTTGCGCTCGTCGGTCAGCTCCTGTTGGAGCTGTGCGATTTCCTCGGGTTTACCGGCGGCCTGGGCGTTGCGCAACTGCTTTTGCAGGAACACTTCGCGCTCGGCGATCTTGGCCTTGTAGCGCCGGTCAATCTCGGCGAGTTCCTTTTTTTGCTCAGCGGTGAGCGGCTTCGCTTCCCCGGGATCGCCGGCCCGGAGGCGTTCCATGGCGAGTTCGTAGGCGGTTTTCATTTTTCGTGTCAATTCGTGATATTTCGCGGATATAGTTCCTACCACGGTCTGGCACCGAAAAGCAACACCAGAACCCACAGCAGGACCGGCATGCCGAAAGCCAGGCTTGGTTTCAAGCGGCTGTTCCAGCGCCCCCCGATAAAAAGCCCCAGCATCGCCAGCGCCGTCACCGGCCCCAGCCAGCCGCGGCGGTAAGTCAAATCGTTGAAAAAACCGGGGATCCAAAACGAGCCGTGGATCAGCCGGTCCATGATCCAGATTAACACCCACGCCCCGTGGTTGAAAAAGGCCGGCGCCATACCGAGGCCGATTAAGCCCAGCAGTATCGAAACAAAACCGCAAGTGATCACCAACTGGGCCAGCGGCACCAGGAGCATATTCAAAAACAGCGCCCCCGGCGTGAAGATTTTAAAATGATAGAGCACCAGCGGCCCGCTGGCCAGCGCCGCGGCGAAACTGATGGCAAACAACCCGGCGCCCCAGCGAGTCAACGTCCGCACCGCTTTCTGCCGCCCGGTGTGACTCTCCTCCGGCAGACCGGGATAGGGTTCCAGCTTCTCCTCGAGATGCCGCGACAGCGGCACGCCATAAAGCAGTATCGCCGCCACCACCGCGTAGGACAGCTGAAACCCCGCATGCCACAACTGCCGGGGCGTGATGATGAGAATCATCAGCGCCGACGCCGCCAGGGCCGACACCGCCGACGGCGGCCGCCGGAACAGCCGCGCGCACCAGTAACACGTTATCATCAAAAACGCCCGCAACGCCGAAGGCATCGCCCCGGTAATCTGCACGTAGAGAAACAACGCCGCCAGACCCAGTAACGCCGTCGCTTTCGGCGGCAGGCGCAGGAGATTGAAGAGAAAATAAAAAACCACCGCCACCATCCCCACGTGCAGCCCGCTGATGGCGAAGAAATGCATCGTCCCGCTGTCCGCGAACGCGTCCCGCTGCTTTTTCGACAGCAGATTGCGGTTGCCCAGCAGCATCGCGGCGTAAATATGGCTCAAGTCCTCCGCGCCTTCATTGCCCCGCATAAGCAGGCTCTGCAGGCGCCGCTTTTGTTTTTCACAAAACAAGTAAAACGAAAATCCCGGATCGAGGGTCTCTTTTATTTTCCCTCTTGAAAAATCGAAATAGACTTCCGAACGGCGAAGGTAACGGTGGAATCCCGTCATCTCCGGCCCTTTTTCAATGTGGCTGAGCCTCCCCGAAGCGCGAACGACCGTGGAACGGATCGGCCAGGTTTCTTTGGACTTCGGCCGCAGCCGGAAGTTCACCCGCCGCCCCGCCAGCTCCGCGAACGGCGCCGGCGCTTCAACGACGCGGGCCAAACCCAGCACGTTGCCGTAGCGGTCCGGCGAACGGAACAGCCGCTCGATCTCCAGAGTTGCCTCTAACCTTTCCGGCGGGCGGCCCTCCCGCCCGGCGGGCGGCATCTCCCGCCGCTCAAGGTAATAGGCCCAGGAAATCAGGGTTGCTCCGAGAATGAAAAAAACCGCCCACCCCGGACCCCTCTCGTGTTTTTTCAACCGGAAAAAACTTATCAGCGCGCAGCCCAGGCCTGCCGCGGCCATAAAAACCGGAGGGAGTTCCGGACCGAAATACCCAGCCAGATATCCCGCCATCAAGGGCGTCAACAGCCACAACAAAGGCGCCCGCGGGCTATCGGCGAACCGGGATTCCATGAGAGAGGAATTGGCGCCCGCCAACGAACACCGGACGGCGCATGGCTTGTTCCACATAAGCGAGCGCCGTTTCCGCCGCTTCCGGCAACCGGCTGCCGCGAGCCAGCGCGGCCGCGGCCGCGGCGGAGAGCGCGCAGCCCCCGCCGTGCGTGTCCACGTTTTCAATGCGCCCGCGGGCCCACGCGAAAAGCTTCCCGTCCGGCAGCGCCAAGGCATCACAAAGGACTTTCCCCGGCAAATGCCCGCCTTTGATGAGAAACGCCGTTTGATATTCGGCGGCCAGCTTTGCGGCCGCCTGTCTGATTTCTTCCGGGCTTTCAGGTTTTCGCCCCGACAGAATCGCCGTCTCATCCAGGTTGGGCGTGACCAGCGCCGCCCGGGGCAGCAGGCGTTTTTTCAGCGCCTCCACCGCTTCCGGCAAAAGCAAACGGGCTCCGCTGGCCGACGCCATCACCGGGTCCACCACCAGGGGAACGCCGGGGTGTGCTTCCAGCTCTTCCGCCACGGCTTCGATGATCTCCCGGTTGTAAAGCATCCCGGTCTTCGCCGCCTTCACCTCGAAGAACCGGAATACTTGCGCCATTTGCTCGCGCACGAAGTCCGGCTCCGCCGCTTGAACCGCCGAGACGCCATCCGGATTTTGCGCCGTCAGGCAAGTAACGGCCGCCGTTCCCCACACGCCGCAGGCGGCGAATGCCAGCAAGTCGGCCTGGATGCCCGCGCCGCCGCCGCTGTCCGAACCCGCTGCCGCCAGCGCCGCCGGCGGCCCGGCGGCATTTCGCGGTGTTCCGGCGCGGCTTTTCATATTCCGGCATTTCAACCCTTGCGCGCCGGCAAAACAAGCTCTGATTCTTTCTTTTCGCCAGCCGGCGCCGCGAAGAGCCTAAGGTTTTTTTCCTTGGAAGAAGCGCGGTTTGCCTGTAACTGGGTGGCTTATGCTGGCGCAAAAACAAGGGCGGCCTTTGAATGAATGGCTGGCATTCTGCCCGTGCTGCGGGGAGAAAGGGCCAGCGTTTCCGGCGAAAAACCTCCTGCGCTGCGGCGCTTGCGGCTTTCATTTTTTCCTTAACCCGGCCATCGCCGTTGGGGCGGTTATCCAAGACGAAAAAGACCGGGTGCTGCTTGTACGGCGCGGGCACGAGCCAGGCAAAGGGATGCTCGGGCTGCCGGGCGGATTCGTGGACCCGGGAGAAACCGCCGAGGAGGCCGTCCGCCGCGAAACCAAAGAGGAGGTCAACCTGGAAATCGGAGAGTTCAGCTACCTCTGCTCTTTTCCCAACCGTTACCTCCACGGCGGAATTCTCTACGCCGTCCTTGATTTGTTTTATGCCGCCCGTGTCCCTCCCAGGGCCTCTCCCCGGGCGATGGAGGAAGTGGATGATGTTCTGCTGCTGCCCGCTGAAAATATCCCCCTGGAGCAGCTGGCCTTCGATTCCAATCAAAGGGCGCTGCGGGCTTTCATCCAAAATCAGCCGGTGTAAATCCGGCCATCACAAGCACACTGCAAAAAATCAGTCATGAGAAAAAAAATCCGCTGGGGCGTGCTGAGCACGGCCAACATCGCCCAAACCCAACTCATCCCCGCCATCCAAGGCTCGAAGAACGGCGAAGTGGCGGCTATCGCGAGCCGCAATCCGGCCAAGGCCCGTGACTGCGCCGACCGGTTCGGCGTTCCGCTGGCCTTCGGCAGTTACGAAGAGCTCCTGGCCGAAACGCAGGTGGACGCCGTTTACAACCCCTTGCCTGTCAGCCTCCACGCCGAATGGAGCCTGCGCTGCGCCGAAGCGGGCAAGCCGGTCATGTGCGAAAAACCCCTCGCCCGCAACGCCGAAGAAGCCGTCCGCATGGCCGCCGGTTTCAAGGAGCGCAACCTGCTCCTTGCTGAAGCCTTCATGTGCCGGTTCCATCCCATGACGCGGCGCGTCCTCGAGATCCTGCGGGCCGGCGGCGTTGGCCAGATAAACCTCATCCGCGCCTCCTTTTCCGCCGAAGCTGAAGGCAAGGACAACATCCGTTTGAAAAAAGAACTGGGCGGAGGGGCGCTGTGGGATGTCGGCTGCTATTGCGTCAGCATGGCGCGCCTGGCCGCCGGAGAGGAGCCGGATGACGCCGCGGCGTTCGCTTTGTGGGGAAAAGATTCGGGCGTGGACGAGAGCCTGGCCGGTGTCCTGCGCTTTCCCTCCGGCGCGCTGGCTTATTTCGGCTGCGCTTTCAAATCGCATTTCGATTGCAGCTACGACATCATTGGGACCAAAGGCCGCATTCTCGTGGACCAGGGCGGCATGGTGGCCTGGCCCGGAGGGGAGTTTAAAATCCGGCATTGGCTGGGTTCCGAACACGATGAAATCACCATTCCTCCGGCCAACCACTACCGGCTTATGGCCGAAGACTTCGCGGCGGCCCTGCTCGACGGCAGGCCTCCAGCCTATCCCGTCGAGGATTCCGTCAACAACCTGCGCGTCATGGACCGCCTCCTCGCCGGCGCCGGGAAACAAGACGGGTGACAGCGCCCGGCGCGCCGCTTTTGCCTCGCCTTTGGTTGAGCGGGGCCGTTTTTAAACACAAGTGATAAAAGAACAACCGGGGAAAAGGACACCGCCAGCCATGCCGGACAGCCGGGAACAAAATAAAGAGACACCGCGCCTGTCCGTGGTCGTGCCGGTTTTCAACGAGGCGCCGAACTTGGAAACATTGGCCGAACGCGTCACGGAGGTCACGCGGGAATTGCCGGGCAAAACGGAGGTTCTTCTGGTGGATGACGGCAGCACCGACGGCAGCCCGGACATCCTGCGCCGCGTGTGCGCGCGATATCCGGAGGCGCGGGCCTTGCTTTTCCGGCGCAATTTCGGCCAGAGCGCCGCCATGACAGCCGGTTTCCAGCACGCCCGGGGGGATATCGTCGTCTCGATGGACGGCGATTTACAGAACGATCCCCGGGACATACCCCGAATGCTGGCCAAACTGGCAGAGGGCTTCGACGTTGTCTGCGGCTGGCGCAAAAAACGGCAGGACGCGTTTCTCAGCCGCCGCCTGCCCTCGCTCATCGCCAACCGGCTCATCGGCCTGCTCACGGGCGTGCGGCTGCACGACTACGGATGCTCGCTGAAAGTTTACCGGCGGGAACTGGTGGAAAACCTTATCCTTTACGGCGAGCTGCACCGCTTCATCCCCGTGCTGGTTTCCCTGCAAGGCGCCCGGACCGCCGAAATGGAAGTCGGCCACCACCCCCGCGCCAAGGGCGAGAGCAAATACGGCATCGGGCGCCTGCCAAAAGTGCTGCTCGACTTGTTCATGATGTATTACTTCCAGCGTTTCGCCACCCGGCCCCTGCACTTTTTCGGCCGCGGCGGCGCTCTGCTGTTCGCTCTGGGGTTTATCATCGAGTGTTACCTGACCTTCGTCAAACTGGCCTTGGGCGAGGACATCGGCGCGCGCCCGCTCTTGCTGCTGGGCGCCCTGCTCATCATCACCGGCGTGATGCTTGGGGGCATCGGCCTGCTGGCCGAGCTGGTCGTGCGCACCTACTATGAAACCTCCGGCAAACGCATCTACTTTATCCGCGAGATTATCAGCTGAATTCAACTAATTATAATGACGTTATGAAATGCAGGCATGATATGATCGCCTCAGGGGTCAACATCGTCACCGCCCGGCACGGAGACAAGCGGGGCGGCCTGGCTGTGGCATGGGCCGCCCAGACGGCGCCGGACCGCGTTCTGGTGTGCGTGGGCCGGCAGAGCGCCACCCGCGCGCTGATTTTGGCATCGGGCGCCTTCGGCTTGAGCGTCCTGGCCAGGGAGCAATTGAATATCGCCAAACATTTCGGGACGCGGTCGGGCCGCGACACGGACAAGTTCCAAGGACTGGCCTGGCATGAAGGCGAAACCGGATCGCCTCTGCTGGACGATTGCGCCGCAACCCTCGACTGCCGGGTCGGGGAGGTTTTCGACGCTGAAGGCGGGCACAAGCTGATCATCGGCAAGGTTGTCGCCTGCGAGCGCCTGTGGAAAGACTACGAGCCGCTCATCTACCGGGAGGAAGACTATTGAATACGGTTTCTCATGGCCAACGAGAAGCAGTTTAAGCTCAAAACAAAATTTATCGGAACACGGGGAGTAAAGGAATACCGGGAGACCATCCCCGTGTGGATAAACCAGGATGATGTCGTCCTGGAAACCGGCTGCGAGTGGGGGATGACGACGGCTTTAATCGCGCCGCATTGCAGGGAGATCATCGGCACGGATGTTAGTCCAGAGTGCATCGAGCGGGCCAGGAAAGCGCATCCGGAACTACGCTTCGAGGTGCTGGACGTCTTCGACGTGCGGGCCGCGCAAGCTCTGGGTCAGACTTTCAACAAGGTTTATATGGATATCTCGGGTGTCTCCGGCTACCGGTCGCTCCTTGATCTCATCGCCCTGCTCAACATGTATGCCACGGTGCTGCAGCCGGAAGCCATCATCGTCAAAAGCGGGGCATTGAAAAACTTCGCCGCCCGCTGCCTTCCCTGGGGCTGCGGGGCCTCCAAACACCTGAAACAGCGCGGCGCGGAAGGGTGATTCCCCTCTTCCGCCGGAAACTTGAAAGCTGAATAACAAAGATTGTTGTTGCGAAGGCTTTCGAAACAGCTATCAGGAGATGACGGTGGGAATCAGGCAAGCTAACGCGTGGAAGGCCGTCCGGTTTTTTTCCGGAGGCATAAAAAAGAAAGGCCGTAAAAGATTGAAAACCGGACGGGCTTAAATTTCAAAACGGCGGGAGAATTATTATGAAAAAAAGCTGCGTTTGGCTATTGGCCGCGGCGGTCTGCCTGTCCGCCTGCGATTTGAAAAAAGGACGAACGGAAACCGGCGCGCGCGCCCCGGATTTCTCCGGCCTGGTTGAAGTCAATGCCGTCGAAGCCGTCTTCGACCCCGAGTCGCGCAGTCACTGCATCCGCCTGGAAGTGGCCGAAGGCAAACTGGCCGGGACGGTGGTGCCCGTTTATGTGGGGCGGCGGGAGGCCGACGTGCTCGGCCTTAAACTGGCCCGCCAGCAATACAACCGGCCGCTGACGCACGACTTGCTGCTCGACCTCGTGGCCGCCAGCGGCTCGCAAATCCGGCATGTGGTGGTGGACGACCTGCGGGAGGGCGTCTTTCTGGCCCGCGTGTATCTCGCCGACAAGGGCGGGGCGCTGCACGCGGTGGACAGCCGGGCCAGCGACGCCATCATCCTCGGCGTCAGCACCGGCAACAAGCTCTATTTTTCCCGCCGCGTCATCGAGGAATCCGGCGTCAAACCCGAACCGCCCGCCGGCGGGGCCTGGGACTTGTGAAAGGCCCGCGCCCGCCGTCAATTTCACAATGCTTCTTGTAACCGCTTTTAAGACAAACTAAACAACGCGCTTCAACATGGTTTACGGAAAAGAAATCACGGTGGCGGCCAGGGGATTTTCGGACGTCCGGGACATCACCGCGGAGGCACAAGCGGTGGTGAGCGAGTCGGGAGTGAAGAACGGGCTGGCGGGCGTGTCGGTCATCGGTTCGACCGGCTCGATTACCACTATCGAGTTCGAGCCCGCCCTGGTCGAGGACATGCGCGAGAAGCTCGAGGATCTGGTCTCGCAAAAATGGCGCAGCCGGCACTCGGAAACATGGGGCGACGACAACGGCTTCTCCCACGTGCGGGCTTCCCTGATGGGGCCGGGGATCTGCCTGCCGGTGCAAGGGGGGCGGATCGTCCTGGGCACATGGCAGCAGATCGCGCTCATTGACCACGACAACCGCGCCCGCCAGCGCCGCGTCTTCATCCAAGTCGTCGGGGAATAGAAATCTGCTCCGCCGAGGCGCAAAGCCGCTCTTGCAGTTCAATTTTTGCGGAGGAGCGGGCTTATCCCGCGATGCATAGAGCGTTTCGCGCCGCCAAAAAGTTCCGGCGGAACAGCGGCGGATGTTAGCGTCGCGGGAGATGACGACACACTGGCCGCGGGCGGGAGAAGCCGGCTGGCGCGGCGGTTTTTCGGGTTTTTGCTTCGGCGTTGCATACGCCTATTTTATCACACGTTACTCATAAAGCGGGCAAAAGCCGGAGCAAGTCCGTCACGCGGACGGAGTTATGACGCGGAACGGTTTTATTCCAGGACTTGGCCCAAGTTGTCCATCACTTTGCGGAAGGCCGCCACATACAACTCCATCAGATCGAGGCCGTTGGGAGGATTCACGTCGAAGACGTAGCAGTGGGAGTCCAAAAACGCGCTGGAGACGGGGTAATCCCCGGTGTTGTATTGGACTTGGGAGCCGCGGCATTTCCAGGGGCAGCCCTTGCCGTAGCCGATCCGCTTTTGGAAGATGTCCTGGGCCGGTACAGAACGGCGCTGCCATTGGCCGGCGGACATGCCCTCGGCGTTGAGCGCTTCCTGCATCTTTTCCCGCATCGTGTTCGGGGAAACGTCCAGTCCCAATTCCCGGGGTTTAAACTCGACGACGTAGTTGTAATAAACCGGATCGCAATCCGCCGGCACGAAGGGCGTCCCCAGACCTTTTATTTCCTTCAGATGCTTGGTGAGATAATTGCAGTTTTTCACCCGGAGGGCGTTGTATTTGTCGAGCCGTTTGATTTGACTGCGCACAAAAGCCTGGCTGATCATGTCCCCCCGGTACATCCACCCCAGGCCGCAAGCGTTATATTCCTGCTCGGCGCGTTCCTTCCCGGGCGCGACGATTTCACCAAAGTATTGCAGCAATGCGGCCCGGCGGCGCACTTCTTCGTCGTTGGTGGTGAATAAGCCGCCCTGGCAGCCGCTGCTGAGGGGTTTCGAGGCCTGGTTGCTGAATCCCGCCGCGTCGCCGAAGGAGCCGCAGAGCCGGTCTTTATACCTGGCCCCGTGCGCCTGGGCGACATCCTCGATCACCTTCAGATGGTGTTTTTTAGCGGTCTCCATTATGGGATCCATGTCCGCTGGCATCCCGTGGATGTGCACGGGCATGATAGCCTTCGTCCGCCCGGAAATTTTCGCCTCAATCAGGTTTGGATCAATGCAATAGGTCCTGGGATCAATGTCCACGAAGACGGGGATCGCGTTATGGTGAAGCACTGCCGCCGCGCTGGCCCAGAAAGTGAAGGCGGGCAAGATTACCTCGTCCCCCGGTTCGATGCCCAGTCCGGCCACGCACATGTGCAGGGCCGCCGTGCCGCTGTTGGACGGGATGCAGAACTTGACGCCCATGTATTCCGCCCATTCCTTGGCCAGGCCCTCCGACTGGACCTGCTGCTGGGCCGCAATCGCGGGCGCGTTCAGCACTTCCATCACCGCCTGCCGGTCCGCTTCCGTAACCTCCGGCCACGGCTTGATAAAACCCTCCGGGACTGTCCGTTTCCCGCCGCGTATCGCTAATTTCTCCGCCATTCTCCGTTCGCCTTGTTTGCCGATCGTATGGATGGTTATCGGCCTGCCATTTATTTTTCCGCCCGCTCGTTGAGCAAGCTTTTATTTTTCCGCCCGCTCGTTGAGCAAGCTTTTTCTCCTGAACCGATCACGGAGCCTGATACGGGCGGCGCTGATTTTGTCCGCCTTCAGCAAAAGGTATGTTCCAGTTCTATTTCTCCCTTGACTGCGGGTCAAACGGGCGCAATGTGTCCCCAATGGCAAAATTTTGCGCAACTGCGGCTCGGCGCGCTTCCACTTTAAATTGCCAGGGTAGCTCAGGTGGCAGAGCAGAGGACTCATAAGCCTCGGGTCGGCGGTTCAAGTCCGCCCCCTGGCACCACTTTTAGAATAAGCGACAAACTGGATGCGGCAACAATAAGAGCGCCAGCAAGGCCGCCTTCCTCGCTGCCGCCGCCCGCTTTTTTAAGCCCATTTCAAGCTATTCCAACCCGTCCCAAAGCATTCCCATTCCGCTGGCTGCTTTCACACCAACCTGCGAAACTGGCGGAGAGGGAGGGATTCGAACCCCCGGTCGAGTTGCCCCGACACCTGATTTCGAGTCAGGCACATTCGGCCGCTCTGTCACCTCTCCCCGATGATCCCGCCCAGAATGCGCCCGCCGCCCCTCCAACGCAAGATTTATTGTAGCGGTCAGTTATGTTTCAACTCCACGATCTTTTCTTTCACCGGCGGAGCCGCCGGCCGGGGACCGCGGCGGCGGCGGGCCGGCTCCATGCCGCTCCCTCCATATTCCCGGCAGCGCCGAATCCATTTGTCGAGGGCGGCCCGGCTCATCCCCAGTTCCTCACAGACCAGGGACACCGGATATTGCTCCTCCACACACAACTGCGCCGCCCGTCTTTTAAACCGATGGGATACGGGCTGCGCCGCCCCCCATGGGGGCTTTTCGTTTAGTTTTCTTTCTCATTTGGCAACACTCCTTTCTCTTTTTCTGTTGTCTTCACCAATCCGGAGTATTACCATGTTTCCTTCAACAAGGGCTCAAAAATCCGTCATTCGCGCAAATGCCAGGATCGTCTCTCACGGCAAAACGGTGAAACCATGGATGTGAGTGAAGAAGTTGAATTTATTGTTGCGGCGGAGATGGGCCGCTCGCGGGCGGACAAGGCGCTGTGCGCCGCGCGGCCGGATATGAGCCGGGGCCGCGTTCAGAAGCTCTTCGCCGCCGGGCTGGTCTGGCGGGGGGACGCGGCGCTGGAAAAAAGCGCCAAGGTTTACGCGGGAGACATCATCGCCTTCACCATTCCGCCGGTCCGGCCCGCGGAGCTCCGCCCCGCCGCCATTCCTTTGGCCATTATCTTCGAGGACGAACATCTCGTGGCGGTCAACAAGGCCGCCGGGATG
>CAZYUX010000018.1:0-21096 GCA_964650745.1 uncultured Puniceicoccaceae bacterium | reverse complement strand
AGGAAAATCCGCTCCCCCGCCGAACCGGCGGCTTCCCGGGCAAACCGGTCCAAGTCTCCCCCGCGCCATTTTCCGCCGCCGATCCAGATCACAGGCTTGGAAAAATGTTCGAATGCGGCCATCACGGCGGCGAAATTGGTGGCTTTAGAATCGTTCCAGAAACGCGCGCCCCCGCTGGCCGCGGTTTGGCTGAGCCGGTGCTTGCGGACAGGGAACGCCGCGGCGGCTTCGCGGAATATTTTTTCGGGCAGTCCGATGGCGCGCCAGTATTCCCGGGCCAGCGCCAGGTTGCGGCGCGGCGCGGCCGCGGCGAAGGCCGAAGCCGCCGGCATTTCCCAGCTCGCCGTCTCCGCCTCGTCAGCCACGATCGTGAAGTCCGGCAGTTTGAAACCGAACCGGCGGGCGGCGCGGGCCACGGAGGCGTGGGTGATGAAAACGGGTCCGGCTAAACGCTGAACCAAATTCCACTTGGCGGCGAAACAGTCCCGCTGTTCCGGATACCGGTCCTGGTGGGCTTCGAAAAAATTGGTCCACAGAAGAGCGGCGGGGGAAAGGAATTGCAGGTCTTCGGCCTGAAAACAGCTCACTTCGCAGACGGCCGGGGACTGGGCCGGAGAGGATTCGGCAACCATTTTCGAAAAGGGAAATCCGTTGTTGCCCGCCGCGGCCACGTTTTTGCCCAGGCGCCCGAACGCAAAGGCGAGGAATTCCGCCAGGGTTGTCTTGCCGTTGGTGCCGGTTACGGCAATGGTTTCACCCTGCCAGGCGGCGGCGGCTAAATCGAGCTCGCCCACGCAACGGCAGCCCGCCCCGCGCGCGCGCCGAAGCCAGGGATGGGCCTTGGGGAATCCTGGGCTGTAAACCACAAGGGGAAAACGGGCAGCATCGGCTTCCGTGAAGGCGGTCCGGGCGCCTTCTTTTCCGGCTTCGTCGAAGACCGCCACGCCAATGCCCAGGTGTTTCAGCAGCCCGGCGGCGGCGCGGCCGCTGGTTCCCCAGCCGAAGACGGCGGCGGCGGATTCTTTTATGAAATTTGGAGCGGGGCCGTTCATGAAAAGACTGCGCGCTAACGGATTTTGAGTGTTGCCAGGCCGGACAGCGCGAAAACCAGCGAAAGGATCCAAAACCGGACCACGACCTTGTTTTCCGGCCAGCCCAGCAGTTGAAAATGATGGTGGATGGGCGACATGCGGAAGATGCGTTTGCCCCGCAGTTTGAAGGATGCCACTTGCAGGATGACGGAAAGCGCTTCGATAACGAAGATGCCGCCGGCCAAAACCAGGAGCAGGGGCTGCAAGACCATGAAAGCGACCGTTCCAATCAAACCCCCAAGGGCCAGCGAGCCGGTGTCGCCCATAAAGACTTCCGCCGGGTGGGAATTGAACCATAGAAAAGCCAGACTGGCGGCCGCCACGCAGGCGCACAGCACAGACAACTCCCCCGCTCCCGGGACGTGGCGGATCAACAGGTAATCCGCAATGGCGGCGTGACCCGCCGCATAGGCCACCAGGCCGAAAACCAGAGCCACCGTGATGACGCAGCCGATGGCCAGTCCGTCAATGCCGTCGGTCAGATTGATGGCATTGCTCGATCCGGCCATGACAAAGAAAAAGAAGACGGGGATGAACCACAACGGCATCGGCGCCCACAAAGGTTCCTTCAGAAAAGGCGCCCACAATTCGCTCATCAGCAAATGGCTGCCGGAATCGAGGAGCAGAAAACTGGCTGCGGCGCAGGCGATGACGGCTTGGGCGGCCCACTTGCCAGTCCGGGGCAGACCCTTGCTGTTGCGGCGGGTGACTTTTAGAAAGTCATCGAAAAAGCCCGCCGCCGTCAGGCTGATGTAAACAAACAAAGCCGTCAGCACGTAAATATTGGGCCGTGCCCACAGCAGGACACCGGCGAGCATGGCGGGAAAGATCATCAGTCCGCCCATCGTGGGGGTGCCGTTTTTGTGGGCGTGCAGCCGGGCCAGTCCGCCCACCTCGGAAACGCCTCGCTCGCATTGGCGGGCCTTCAAGGCGCGCAGTTTGGCCAAAACGCGCGGCGCGGTCATAAAACAGAGCGCCAAGGTGAAGGCCGCCGCCCCGGCGCCGCGAAATGTCAGGTAGCGGAAAAGACGCAACGGGCCGAAGAAGGCTTCCCAATCGGCGAGGTAACTCAACATGCCTTTTTCCTTTCCCTTTCCGGTTGTTCCCGGCCGTTCGGCAGCAGCATCTCAAGGCGGCAGCCGCGGCTGCCCTTGAGGAGAACGGGGCCGGGGAAAGAGTCCAAAATGAAACGCATTTCCTCCAGTCCGCCGTAAACACCCGCTTGCTCCGGCGCCGCGCCAGCTTCGATCAGGCCTTCGCGCAAAGCTTCGGCGTCCGGCCCCGCAAGGGCGGCGCGGTCTCCCGGAGCCAGCTGGATGCTTCGCCCCAGGTCGAGGTGCAGCCGGGAAGAAGCGGACCCCAGTTCGCTCATGGCGCCCAGCACATACAACCTCGGCCCATTAGGAAAGATCTGCTGGAAGGCCCCGATGGCGTCCTTCATGGAGGCGGGGTTGGCGTTGTAACAGTCAACGTAAAACCAGCGGCTTCCCATCTCGAGGATTTGGCCGCGAAAGGCGGGAGGTCTCCAGCGGGCGACCCGGGACTGGAGGACGGCGGCGCTTATGCCCAGGCTCGAAGCGGCCAGGAGAGCCAGCGCGGCGTTGCGCACCATGCCGGGGCTCATCGGCGGCAGCTGATATTGGCGCGGGGAAGCGCACGGCTGCCTCAGGGAAATGCGGCAGCCGTGCGCCAATTCCGTCCAGTTTGTAGTATCAGCGAGTAAAGCGTAAGCGTGGCCGTTCACGAGGAAGGGGACGCCTTCATTTTTTTCCGAGAGCACGACGCACTTGGCAGGCAGGTCGCGGAAGCACCGGTATTTCATGCAGGATGAGGGGAAAAAGACCGAGCCGCCATTGCGCAAGTTCCGGGGCAGCACCGATTTTTCCCAGGCGACGGTGTCCATGTCTCCCAGGCCTTCCAGGTGGGCCGGGCCTACGTGGGTGACAATGGCGTGGTCAGGCTGCATCATCCGGGCCAGCGCAGCCATCTCGCCGGGGCGGCTGATGCCCGCTTCGAGGACGGCGAACCGGTGCCGACGAGCGTCTATTTGCAGCAGGCTCAAGGCCAGGCCCAGATGGTTATTGCGGTTGCCGGGCGTGCGGTAAACTTCACCGTCTCCCAGCAGCAGGGCCAGCATTTCCTTGGCCGATGTTTTTCCGCAGCTGCCGGTAATGCCGATTACCGGGCCGCGAAAGGAGCCGCGGTGGCGGGCGGCCATGTTTTGCAGGGCCGCGGCGGGATCGGCCACTTTTAACTGCGGCAAGCCGAGGTTTTCGTCGAGCCGCGCCACAACGGCCCCGCAAGCGCCCCGCTCCAAGGCGTCCGGCAGGAAATCATGGCCGTCGCGCCTGCTGGTTTTGAGGGCGACGAAGATCTCGCCGGGGCGCAGCCGCCGGGTGTCAATAGCGAATCCGGCCGCCTTGCGCGGCCGGCCGCGGAACCAGTGTCCGCCGCTCCATTCGGCTAATTGTTCAGGGGAGAATTCAGGCATGCGCGGGTGGCGTTTGGGGGTTGGCGGGATGGCTGATTTTGAATTTCAGCCGCAGCAGCTCGCGGGCGGTGAGGCGGTCGTCGAAGGGCGCCATTCCGGAAGCGAACTCTTGGGTGTTTTCGTGGCCCTTGCCGGCGATTAGGACGCAATCACCGGGCCGGGCGGCGCAGAGGGCAAGGTGTATGGCCCGGCGGCGGTCTTCGATAAAATGAATGCGCTCCGGGTCGGTGACACCTGTTTTCATGTCGGCGAATATATCCGGCAGCGGCTCGCCGCGGGGGTTGTCGGCCGTGGCCCAAACCCTGTCCGCGCCGTTCAAGGCGGCGAGGGTCATTAAAGGGCGTTTCTTTCGGTCGCGGTTGCCGCCGCACCCGAACACCAGCAGCAGCCGGCCTGCCGTAACCGCCCGCAACATGCCCAGGACGTTCTTCAAGGCGTCTTCGGTATGAGCGTAGTCCACCAGGACGTTGAAGGGCTGCCCTTCACTGACTGTCTCGATCCGTCCCGGCACGCCGGGAAATCCCGGCAAGCGGAGCGCCCACTCGCGCGGGTCGTGCCCCAAGGCGTATCCGGCCGCCAGAGCGGCCAGGGTGTTGCTGACGTTGTAGCGGCCCAACAGCGGAACTGACACCGGCATGGACTCGCCGTCCCCCCAGTGGAGATGGAAACTCGATGACCGGGGGCCGAGCCGCAGGCGGGATGCGCGGATCAAGGCCTGGGGATGTTCGCCGTAAGTTACCAGATCCACGTCACCCGGCGCTTCACCGGCCAGGCGGCGGCCGTAAGGATCGTCAAGGTTGATGACCGCCGCTTCCGGGAGCGCTCCCGTCCCGCCGTTGAACAAGCGGCTTTTGACGGCGAAATACCGCTCAATGCTTTGGTGGTAGTCAATATGGTCCTGGGTCAAATTGGTGAAGACTGCCGCTTTGAAGGGAATGCCGGCCACCCTGTGCTGGTCAATGCCGTGGGAGCTGGCCTCGAGCACCGCGGCCCGGCATCCCGCGTCCCGCATTTTGGCCAGCATGGCATGGATATCCGGCGCCTCGGGGGTGGTGCGGCCTGCGGGCAATGTGCGCCCGCCAAGATCGTAGCACACCGTGCCCAGCAAGCCGGCGGGAACTTGGCAGGCTTCGAGCAGAAAGCGCAGAAGCGTCGCGACGGTGGTCTTGCCGTTGGTCCCGGTCACGCCTGTCAAGTCCAGGGCGCGTTCCGGATAGTCATAAAAACGCCTGGCGATTTGCGCCATCACTTGGCGGACATCGTCCACCTGACAGTAAGCGCACCGTGCCGGCGCGGAACCTGGCCGCGCCGACACGATGGCTACTGCACCCCCATGAACAACCTCATGAACAAAAGCATTCCCGTCCGTCCGGTTGCCTTTCAAGGCGAAAAAGAGCGCGCCTGGAGAGATGCGGCGGCTGTCCAGGCACAAGCCGGCAACCGCCACGCCCCCGTGGCCGTGAAAATTCCGCACAGGCAAACCGCGCAAAAGGCTTTTCAGAACAGGGCGGCCCTGCCTGGACCGGGAAACGCGGCGGGCCATGCCGGCAAGGTTCCACACCAGCCTTTTCCCGGCCGGAAGTCCGGCGGGAGTTTGGGTCCGGATTTTGGCGGCGGCGTTCATCGTTTGAAGGCAAGTCTTTCATCCGCGGGAACATCCGGCGGCCGGATAGCCAAGTAGGTTATCAGTTTCCGGGCGATGTTCTTGAAAGCCGGAGCCGAAACGACTCCCCCGTAAGCGGGGCCGTCCGTTTGCGGACTGTTCACCACCACGGTAACGGCCAGGCGCGGATTCGAGGCCGGGAAAAATCCGGTGAAGCTGGCGACGTATTCATCATGTGAATACTGTCCTCCAACGATTTTTTGCGTGGTGCCCGTCTTGCCGGCCACCTGATAGGAGGGGATGGCCGCCAGAGGAGCCGTGCCTTCCGGGGAGGCCACCCGCTGGAGCAGGCGCGCCATCCGGCTGGCCGTGCGGGCCGACACCGCGCGCCGGCGGCCGCGGGGCCGGTAATCAAGCAGGACTTCCCCTTGCGCGTCCAACACTCGGCTGACCAGGCGGGGAGCCATCAGCACGCCCCGGTTGGCCAAGGCGGCCATCGCGAAATGGACTTGAATGGGTGTGGCCGCCACGGCGTGGCCGATTGGCAGCCGGGTGATGGTCAGCCCATCCCACTCCCGGACCGGATGCAAGATGCCGGGCGCCTCCCCGCCCAAAGCATAACCCGTCTTTTCGCCGAAACCGAATGTCCCGCAGTATTCGTAAAGCCGGCGCGAGCCCAGCAGCAGCCCCAGCCGGGCCGCGCCCCGGTTGCTCGATTTGCAGATGATGTCCGCCACTGTCAGCGGCCCGAGGGGCCTGTGGTCCTTCGGCAGGGACAACCGGCGCCCGGCGTGTTCCGCGACTCCCAACCCGCAGTCAATGACCGTGTTTTCATTTACTAAATTTTCGTTTAAAGCCGCGCTGGCGGCGACGATCTTGAACGTCGAACCAGGCTCGAAGATGTCGGTGACGGCCCGGTTGCGCTGGTTCGCGACCGGGTATTTGTTATAGTGATTCGGATCGAAGGCTGGAGCATTGGCCAACCCCAGCACATCCCCCGTCGAAGGCTCGCTGATCAGGATTGTGACCGATTCCGGCCGGTATTCCTCCACGAGGCGCCGGACCTCACTCACCGCGATTTGCTGAATGACGAGGTCCAAAGTCAGCTCGACATCCAGGCCGTCCGCGGGCTCGACCTTGCGGCGGCGGAAACGGGCCATTTCGCGGCGGCGCCCGTCCACTTCGATTTCGCGCCATCCGTTCTGTCCCCGCAAGTAATAGTCCATGTGTTTTTCCGCGCCCATGACCGGGAGGTTGTCCTTGTTCAGATAGCCGGTAATGTGCGCGGCTATGGGACCTGCCGGGTAAAAGCGCCGGTATTTGCGGTTGCCGTAAACACCGCGGATGCCCAGCGCCATGATTTCCCGCCAGGCGCGCTCGTCCAGCGATTCGGCCAGTTTGCGCCAGCGCACCGGCGTGGTTTCGCGGCCGGAAGCGTTCAGGCGCGCGCTCTCTTTTTGGGAGAAGCATTCGCGCACCCGCGCCAGGGAGATTCCGGCCAGCCGGGCCAAATCGGGCCATTTGGAAACGTCCCCGGGATCGGTTGCCCGCGGGTCCACTCCAAGCTCGATGACAGGGCGCGAGACGGCCAGCAACTCGCCCCGGGCATCGAGGATGCGGCCCCGGCACGCCGGCTTGATTTGCAAGTGCCGTCTTGACCGTTCCGCGGCAGCGGCCAGTTCCGCGCCTGTGTGAATATGCAGCCAGTAAAGCCGGAGCAAAACCAGACCAAAGCAAACCAGGATGGCGGATGTCATGATCCGCGGCCGCCAGTTTGCTATGTAGGCTTTGCTCATCGAAATCAGGGCTTCATGGTGAGTTGATCGAAAAGGGCGAGATCTATGGACAGCAGGAAAGGCTCTGTTTCCTCCGGGGAAGGCGGCGGAGCTTTTTTCCCGCGAATGGCGCCAAGGTAGATGATCTCGCGCGGGGAAGCGCTCAGCCCGAAGTGCTGGGCGCAGCGTTGCAAATAAGCCGGCTGGTGGATCCGGGCTATTTTATAGTCAATATTCTGTTTTTTTCGTTCCAGTTTTATCAGAACCCGCTCCACCGCCTGGATTTCTCCGGCAGTCTGGGAAATTTGATGCCGCAGCCACACGATGCAGAAGCCGCCCAAAGCCGACGTCATCAAGATGGCGGCCATCTGGATGATAACAGCCCGCAGACAAGCCCGAAGGCTGATGGCGTTTTCGCTCATGCGGAAGATTCCTTGACCAAGGCCCGCAGGCGGGCGGAGCGGGCGCGCGGATTGCCGCGGATTTCCTGTTCCGAGGGCCGCAATGGACGGGGGGTCAAAATCCTGGCCCGCCGGACGCGCCATTGTTTGGGAACGGCGTCTCCCGCGTGTTCCGGCAAGCCTGCCGCGCGCCGGAAAAACCGTTTGACGGCCCGGTCTTCAAGGGAATGAAAGCTGATGACCACCAGCCTGCCGCCTTCAGCCAGTTTGGCAAAGGCTTCAGGCAAGCCCTTTTCCAGGTTTTCCAATTCGCGATTGATAAAGATGCGGATGCCTTGGAAGACGCGAACCGCCGGATGGCGCTTGCCGCGCCGACGGCCCGCCGCTTTGGCCACGCGCCCGGCCAGGCTCCCGCTGTCTTCCAGAACTCCGGTTCCTCTCTCCCGCAAAATCGCGCCCACCACTTGGCGCCACCGGGGTTCCTCCCCGTAATCGCGCACTGCCCGGACTAAGTCCGCGCGCGGGGCGGTTTCCAGGAATTCGGCGGCGGGGACGCCCTCGCCGGGATCAAACCGCATGTCCGCCGGGCCGCTTCGCCGGCAGGAAAAACCGCGTTCCGCCGTGTCCAGCTGCATCGAGGAGACTCCCAAGTCCATCAGCACCCCGTTGAATCCGCCCTCTTTCAACTCGCCGAGACGGGCGAAGTTCATCCGGTAGAAGCGGAAACGGTTGCCGTGGCCCGTCACGGCTTCGGCCTCGCGGGCAGCCAGCGGATCCATGTCCAGGGCCGTCACCCGCACATCCGCGGCGCTTTCGAGCAATTCTCTGGTGTGCCCTCCGGCCCCGAAGGTGCAGTCGAGGAAATGCTCTCCGGGGCACGGCGCCAGCAGTTCCAGCGCCTCCCGCGGCATGACTGGAAGGTGCTTGGCCATGGCGGGCGGCAGCAGGCCGTTAATGGCTAAGAAGAGCATCCAGGATTGGTTTGACGGCGGATTTTGAAGGCTTCTTTTTGCGGTGGCCGCAAGTGCGCCGCAAAGTGTAGGGCTCCGACAGGTTGAGCCGCGGCATCGAAGGGAATTCCCAAACCGAATAGTGGCGGGTGTCTTCCTGCCGCGAAACTTCTTCCAGCAAGCGTTTAGAGTATTTCATCGCTTTTCTCCTTGGCGGTTTTGAACTCTGCTTAAAATCACACGGCGGCGGCTTCTTCCACGGCGGGTTCAAGTGATTCCACCGGAGGAGATTGCGGCGTTTTGGGCCGCAGGGCCGCCCGGCTGTATTTTTTCCCGCCGGAGAGCAGTTCCTTGTTCTCGCGGGTTTTGTCTTTGATCGCGGTCAGGATGGAGAGGCTTTCCTCGAGGGATGCCGTGAGCGCGGCTTTGAGGCTCTCCGGCGCGAACAGCAGCAGGTCCGTCAGCTCGTTTCCCTCCCGGATGCCGCAGTGCCTGGCCAAGACCCGCACGGTTTGCTCCCGCTCCTCCCGCATCATCGAAATGACTTCCACCTGGTAATCAATGGCCCGGGTAATCTCGCGCAAACTGTCGGGATTGTCCTGGAGAATCACTTTTTCCTGGATTTCCAGGAGTTGCAAAAGCCGGCCGTGCTCCTTGACTTCCTGGCCAAGGGCTTCATCGAGCGGTTTCCACCGGGCCAGGCGGGTTTCTTGCGTGTCTTCTGTTTTCATAATAGTTCAGGTTATGTGGTATTCGGTTTTGAATTTCTCACTGGCTGGAAGTTGAATTAGAATCCAAGGCGTTTCATCGAAGCCATGAAGTCGAACGGCGCTTCATCCCGCGGGGTGATTTTTTCAGCGCTCCAGATTTGGAAGTAGTTGCCCAAACCCACCAGCACCACGGCTTTGCTGATCCCGGCATGAGCGATAAGGTGGTCCGGCAGAAGGATGCGGCCCTGCTTGTCGAGGCCGAATTTGCTGGCCATGCCGAAAAAATCCCGCAGGAACCGCTGCCCTTCGAGATCGCTTTGCGCGATCATCCTGGCTTTTTCCAGAAATTCTTTTTGCAGCGCGGGAGGATAAACGGCGATGCACCCCTCCGGATGGGGCCACGCCAGGTAGTAGCTCTGCTCGTCCCCATACACGCGCCACAGCACAGGCACGGTCACACGTTTGCGGGCATCCAACTGATGTTTGAACCGCCCGAAATATTCTGGTTGAGCACTTGGGTTTTCCATCTAGTCAAACGCTAAATTGCCCCACATTCTGACATTGATTGACATTTTTTCCCCGTTGTCAACTTTTTTTCTGATTTTTTTTATTTTTTCTTCTCTCTAATTTCCAAAAGCCCTTTAAATATCGCCTGCCGGTTGAGACCGGTTTCTTGCGATCTCTTGCCCTTCACCCCAAAAGCCGAAACAACCCGGGTTTAAAAACCGGAAAATACACAAGCGGCGCTGAAAATTCTCCGCTGGACAACCGGCTGCCAGATGATTAATTGCGGGAAAAGAATACCTATGCCTATCCATGAATATGAATGCGCTGGTTGCGGGCACGAGTTCGAGATGCTCGTCAACGCCTCCAGCCAGCCAAAATGCCCGGCCTGCGGCAGCCCGAAGCTGGCGAAACAGTTCTCCTCATTCACCGCCGGAAGCGGGGCGTCGAACAGCCAAAGCGCGGCGGAAGCGCCGCCGTGCGAGCGTTGCGCCCAAGCAGGCGGATCCTGCCCTTACGAACCGTGATCCCGCGTGTTCTCCCCCGCCTTTTGTTTTTGCCGCTGGCGCTTTGCTTCCCCCTTTCCGGGGCGAAAGAAGCAACAGCGCCTCGAAGCGCAACCTTGCTCGACGAAAAACTGCTGCGCCTCGTGGAAAAAGAGCGCAACCTGTTCCAGCGCTGGGAGAAGAGCCAAAAAGGAAAAAAAAGCGAATCGGAACTCGAATTTCACTTCCGCAACCTGGTCCAGGATTATGAGGCGTTAACCGCCGCGAACCCGAAGTCCCCGGAAGCCCGCATCCTTTACGGCAAACTCTTGCGCAAGCTGGACCAGCCGGAGCAGGCCTTCCGCCAGTTCCTCGAAGCCGACAAAATCAATCCAGGCCTGGCGGCAGTCAAACAGCAACTGGGCAACCACCTGGCGGAAACCGGGGATTACAAAGGCGCGCTGAAGCATTTTCAGCGGGCCATCGGGCTGGCGCCCGAAGAGGGAATATACCACTACTCGCTCGCCGAGCTGCTCTTTCATTACCGCAAGGAATTTGCAGCGGACGGCGTCCTTGACCCTCCCGCGCTGAACCGGCGGATGCTGCAAGCGTTCGCCGAAGCGGCCCGCCTGAGGCCGGACAACCTCGACCTGCAATTCCGCTATGGAGAAGCCTTTTACGACATGGAAAAACCGGAATGGGAAAAGGCGCTGGCGCATTGGACAAAACTGGCCGCGCGCGAACTGCCAAAGGCTTCCGCCGCCGCCGCGAAACTGCACCAAGCCAAGGTCCTCTTCCGGTTGGGGCGCATAAAAGAGGCCCGCGACGCCGCGGACGCCGTCACCCTGCCCGCCTTGCAAGAAGCCCGGCGGCAGCTTCTGGACAAATTAAAAAAACCAGATCCGGACAGCCAGCCTTGAGGAAAAACCTTGCTTCGAAAACAGCCGATCCCCTAATTCCAAACTCATGCGAATCCTGTACATTGACATTGATTCCCTGCGGCCGGACCATCTCGGCTGCTACGGCTACCACAGGGCCACCAGCCCCAACATTGACAAACTCGCCCGGGACGGGATGCGCTTCGAGCACTGTTACGCGCCGGACACACCTTGCCTGCCCAGCCGCACCGGGCTGTTCTCCGGCCGGTGCGGCTACCACACGGGAGTGGTCAACCACGGCGGCGCGGCGGCGGACCCCTTCACCCAAGGCCCCGGCCGGGGTTTCCGCGATGTTTTCGCCAACACCTGCTGGATGACCGCCTTGCGGCATGCGGGATACCGGACGGCCACGGTCAGCCCGTTCGGCGAGCGCCACGGCGCATGGCACTGGTATGCGGGATTCAATGAAATTTACAATCCCGGCAAAGGCGGCATGGAAAGCGCCGAAGAAATCTCGCCGCTGGCCCTGGACTGGATTCGGCGCAACGGGCGCGCGGACAACTGGTTCCTGCACGTCAATTTTTGGGATCCCCACACGCCCTACCGCGCGCCGGCAAAGTTTGGCGACCCCTTCAAGGACGAACCGATACCGGAATGGCTGACCGCGGAAGTCCGCCAGCAACACTGGGGCGGCTGCGGGCCGCATTCGGCTAGGGAAATCACCGGATTCGAATGCCCGCCCAAGTGGCCCCCGGATATCGAAAAAACCTTTCCACGCCAGCCGGTGGAAGCTTCCTCGATGGAAGATGTGCGCAAAATGTTCGACGGCTACGATGCCGGCGTGCGCTACGCCGACGAGCATGCGGGCCGCCTGTTGAACGCCCTGGCCAACGAGGGCGTGCTCGATGAAACCATCATCATGGTGTCAGCCGACCACGGCGAAAACCTGGGCGAGTTGAATATCTACGGCGACCACCAAGTGGCGGACGCCATCACCAACCGCGTGCCGATGGTCGTGCGCTGGCCGGGGGTGACGGACCGCCAGGCCGGCAGAAGCGACGCCGGACTGATTTACCAATATGACTTCGCGGCCACGCTCATCGAAGGCCTGGGCGGGGAAGTTCCGGACAACTGGGACGGCCGGTCATTCCACCCCTCTTTCAAGGCAGGCCGGGAAGACGGCCGGGATTACCTGGTCATCGCCCAAAACGTCTGGAGCTGTCAGCGCTCCGTGCGGTGGAAAGATTACCTCTGCGTCCGCTCCTATCACGACGGCTATCACGGCTTTCCGGACATCATGCTCTTCAACGTCAAGGAAGACCCGCACGAACAGCATAACCTGGCGGAAGAAAAACCGGAACTTGTCAACACGGCCATGGCCATGCTGGCGGAATGGCAGGCGCAAATGGCCCGCACCGCCACGCATCACCGGGATCCCATGTTGACGGTGCTCGGAGAAGGAGGCCCCCACCACACCCGCGGAGAGCTGCCCGCCTATATCAAGCGCCTGCGCCAGACAGACCGTTCGTACTGGGCGGACCATCTCGCCGCAAAACATTCCCGCGAATGTTAAAAAACCGCCGCCGCGGCACGCGCGCCAGTTCCCCAACACCGAATCCACCCCGCGAACTGAAAGAAAAGAGGAGAAGCACTGGCGGAAAGCGGTTTTTTATTGAAATTAGAGCAAGAAAGACTGCAATAGCGGCATGAGCGGAGAAATTCCCACACCGGCGGGCCATATCGAGGGGCGCAAACTGCATTTTTTCTGGCTGGCCGACGCCTCCGGCTCCATGAAAGGCAGGCGGCTCGAAGCCTTGAACCAGGCCATCCGGGACGTTTTGCCTAATTTACGCTCCGTTATGAATCAGCACCCGGAAGTGCGCATGCTGATGCGCGCCATCCGGTTCTCCTCTTCCGCCGAGTGGCACATCGGCCCCGAGCCGGTGCCGCTCGGCAAGTTCCAGTGGGTTCCCCTCGAGCCGGGCACATTCACCGCCACGGCCCAGGCCGTCCGCCTGCTGTGTTCGGAGTTGACCCTGGATAAAATGCCCCAGCGGCGCGGACTGCCGCCGGTGTGCATCCTTATCTCCGACGGTTATTGCACGGACAGCAAGGAAGACTACCAGGCAGCCCTCGGAGAGCTGGAGGCCCTGCCCTGGGGCAAGCGCGCCGTGCGCCTGGCCATCGCCATCGGAGACGAGTCCGAGTATGACGAGCGGGAGCTGCTGCGCTTCGTCAGCCACAAGGAAGTGGGAGTGCTCAAGGCCCACAACGCCTCGCAGCTGCTCGACTACATCACCTGGAGCACCATCGAGGCCTCGATCGCGTCCTCGAAAAGCCGGGACGCGCGGTTCGAGACAGAGCAGCTGGCGCGCAATGTCCAGCTCGGCGAGCCGCCGCTGGCGCCGGTGGCCGGGGAGGTGGAAGCTTTTTAAAATCCGGCGCGCATGGGGACGGTCTGTTACTCGCGCCCCGCATACGGTCTGCTCGGCTGCAGCCGCACCGGCGCGATTCACCTGCGCCAAGGACAAGCCGGGCAAGACGCGCTGCATGTCTGGCAGGAAAACAACCGCCATGCATCCAGTTGGGTTCTCGCGGTGGCGGACGGGCACGGCCATCCCGAATGCGAATACGCCGGAGCCGGCGCCAAGTTCGCCGTCCAAGCGGCGGTCACGGTCATGCAAAACATCATCCGGAGCGCCGGAACGGCGGATGATTTACTTCAAAAAATTCCCGGGCGCGTCGGCAAAAAATGGCGGCGCCTGGTCCGGGAACATGCCATCGGGCAAGGCCGTCTCCCCCCCAAAGCCGGGCCATCACGCCGCCAGGCCGTCTTAAAAACTTACGGCTCCACGCTGCTGGCCGCCATGTTATTCCGCAATCATCTTTACCTGGCCCAGCTGGGCGACGGCATGATTCTGGCGCTGGGGAAAAACGGCGAATGGGAAATGCCGGCGCGCGCGCGCGAGAATCTCCTCGGCACCGAGACCTACTCACTCTCCCAGCCGCCCGGCGAAGTCCCATGGAACCTCGCCGTCCTGCCCCTCGGACAAATCAAGTTTCTCATTTTAGCCACGGACGGCCTGGCTGACGCCTTCGAGCCGGAAACCGAATTCCGCCGCTGGGCGCGGGACTTGCGCCGCATCATCCTGGAATACGGCCTGGAAAAAGTCGCGCAAGCGCTGCCGAATTGGCTTGACGACATTTCCCGCCGTTCCATTGGCGATGACATCACGATGGCTGCCGCGCTGTTTCATGGTCATGATGCGCCATCCGTTTCCTGAAAATCCAGTATGCCATTAAAAATCGGAGACCAAATCGCTTCGGGAAAATCCGGCCCGCTGAAGGTGCGCAAGCTTCTGGGCCAAGGCACACAGGGCCAGGTTTTCCTCGTCCAGGGAGAGAACCTTGAAAAACCGCGCGCCGTCAAATGGTATTTCCCCGGCCAAGCCACGGATGAGCAGCGGCGCAATATCCAATACCTCGCCAAAACCGGCCCGCCGAAAATCCACGCCGGCCGCCGGTTTATCTGGCCGCTGGACGTCGTCACCGCGCCGGGCCGCCGGGCTTTCGGCTACTTGATGCCGCTGGTGGACGCGGCCCGCTACGCGGCCTTGCGGGAAATCTGGAGCGGAGAAAAACCTCCGCCCACCCGCGCCGTCATGTGCGAAGTTTCCTACCAGCTGGCCAACAGCTACCGCGCCCTCCACCTCAGCGGCCATTGCTACCGCGACATCTCCGACGGCAATGTCATGTTCAACCCGCAAACCGGCGACACACTCATCTGCGACAACGACAACGTGAGCGTCAACCGCCGGACGAGCACACAGGTGTGGGGAACGTGGGAATACCTCGCCCCGGAAGTGGCCCGGCGGGAGGCCAAACCTTCCGCTGAAACCGACCTGCATTCCCTGGCGGTGCTCTTGTTCCGTTTCTGGATGTGGCACCACCACCCCCTTCACGGCACACTCGAGTATAACCAGCCATGTTGGGACGACTTCGCCCGTCTCGAAGTATACGGAAAAAACCCCGTCTTCATCTTCGATCCGGCAAACACCGCTAACGCGTTGCCCGATGATCCCGCCTACTACGGGGCGAAAAAGATGTGGCGGCTCTGCCCCAAACCGTTGCGCGGGATGTTCGCGCGGGCCTTCACCGGCGGTCTGGCCAGCCCTCCCCTGCGCGTCACCGAAGGCGAATGGCAAAACCTGTTCCTCGATTTGCTGGACAAACTCATCCCCTGCCCCAAATGCCGCGGCGAAAATTTCTGGGACGGCAGCCAGTCCGCCGTCATTTGCTGGAACTGTCTGGAAAAAATCCGCGTGCCGCCCAAACTGGCCTTTCATCTCAAATCCGGCCCGCGCGCTTTGCTGCTGGTGAACGAAGCAAAAATCAGGCGGCGCCACCTCGAGCCGTTCAACCTCGAAGAAGAAGCCCAGGATGTGGTGGGACGTTTGATCCGGCACCCCGAAAATCCGGATATCTGGGGCCTGCGCAACCAGAGCCGCAGCCCCTGGAAAGCGCAATTTTCCAACGGCCTGGCCAAGGAATACCCCCCCGACAGCTCCGTCCCCCTCGCCATCGGCGACCGCCTCGAGATGAACGCCGTCCCCGTTGAAATCCTCCCCTGAACGCCTCTCCCGCATGGCTTCGCCCCGAACCCTTTTGCCAGCCGCCGCCATGAAAAAGCGCGCCGCCTGGCGGCCTTGGGAAATAAAACATTGTAAAACAGAGGAATCTTTTTAGGAAACGGTTTCCCTGATATGGCACAAAAAACAAAACACGCGATATCTCCCGCCCGGACGGAGGATTACCCGGAGTGGTATCAGCAAGTGGTGCGGGCCGCCGGCATGGCCGAAACCTCGCCGGTGCGCGGCTGCATGGTCATCAAACCCTGGGGCTGGGCGCTGTGGGAAAACATGCGGCAGGCCCTCGACGGAATGTTCAAGGCCACCGGCCACCGCAACGCCTACTTCCCTCTCTTTATCCCCAAAAGCTTCCTGGAAAAAGAGGCCGAGCACGTCGAAGGTTTTGCCAAGGAATGCGCCGTGGTGACGCACTCGCGGCTCGAAGCCGGACCGGACGGCAAGCTCGCGCCCGCCTCGCCCCTCGACGAGCCGCTCGTCGTGCGCCCCACCTCGGAAACGATCATCGGAGAGGTTTACTCGAAGTGGGTGCAAAGCTACCGGGACCTGCCCCTGCTCATCAACCAATGGGCCAATGTCGTGCGCTGGGAAATGCGCACGCGGCTCTTTCTGCGCACCACCGAGTTCCTCTGGCAAGAAGGGCACACCGTCCACGCCACCGAGGCGGAAGCCAGGGAGGAAACCCTTCGGATGCTCGGGGTGTATGCCGATTTCTGCGAGAATTACATGGCCATGCCCGTTATCCGCGGCGAAAAGACCGAATCCCAGCGCTTCCCGGGCGCGGTGACCACTTGCTGCATCGAGTCCATGATGCAGGACCGCAAAGCCTTGCAGGCGGGCACATCGCACTTCCTGGGGCAAAACTTCGCCAAGGCCAGTAATATCAAATTCCTCGATGAAACCGGCAACGAAGTCTATGCGTGGACGACATCATGGGGGGTCTCCACACGGCTGATCGGCGCGCTGGTCATGACCCACGGCGACGACGACGGTCTCCTGCTGCCGCCGCGATTAGCTCCGGCTCACGCCGTTATATTGCCCGTGCTCCACAAAGAGGAGACCCGCGCCCGCGTGCTGGAGTATTGCGGGCGGTTGCGCGAGCAAATGCGGGAGCTGCGCTACCACGGCCAGCCCCTCGAAGTGGAACTGGACACCCGGGACTTGCGCGGCGGGGAAAAGGTTTGGCAATGGGTTAAACGCGGCATCCCCTTGCGCCTGGAAATAGGCCCCAGAGACATCGCCTCGGACGCCGTTTTTATGAGCCGGCGCGACACCGGCGAGAAAAAAAGCATCCCGCGCGGGGAATTCCTCGGCACGGTTGTTCCCTTATTGGACGAAATACAAGGCAACCTCTTCAACCGCGCCCGGGAATTTCAAAAAAAACACACCCGTGAGATCGGGTCCAAGGACGAGTTTTACGAATTCTTCACTCCGCGAAACAAGGAAAAGCCGGAAATACACGGCGGCTTCGCCTTCTGCCATTGGAGCGGCGAAGCGGCGGTCGAGGAGCAAATCCAAAACGACCTCAAGGTGACTGTCCGCTGCGTGCCGTTCGATAACGAAAACGAAAAAGGCCGCTGCGTCATCAGCGGCAACCCAAGCCGGGGGCGCGTGTATTTCGCCAAATCGTATTAAAGCAGCTCGTCAAGCCGCTTGTCTTTCTCTTTCTGAATTTCCCCGGGGGTGGCTTCCTCGATCCGCAAAGTGAAGTCCTTCACCTGCTCGTCCGGAGCATACGTGCAATATATCCACGCGGTTTCCGGCTCGATATAGGTCACGCGCACGGCTTCTTTTTTCTTCTCCCGCGCGCCTCCGGCCCCCGGATACAACCACGTGTAGGTCGCTTTGATCCAAACGGACTTCTCCGCCGCGTTCCATAACTGCACTTCCGAAACCAGCCGCGGGTTCTCCTCGCCGGGCAAATAAGCCCTGGCCCGGTCAAATATCACTTTCAGCCCTTCATCGAGGTCAATGTTGGAGTGGGCTTTCAACGGATAGGAGAACGCTTGGGAAACCCCGAAAGCGGCGTATGCCAGGCAAAAGAGCCGAAAAAACATAACTCGGCTTGAACTTTTCATCAGCGCTTGCATTGCAATAAATGTATATGCGGATGAACGCTGGAAACAAGCCGGAAAAGCTTTTTCCGCGCCATCATTTTTACAAACATTAACATATTCCATTCTCATGTAAAGTCAATTTCTCGCGCCGTTTCCCCGCCAACCGAAGGACGCCGCCGGCGCGCCAGCGGGACACGGAACATGCGCTGAATAAAAAGGAAAAGAAGATTGACGGGTTCCGCGGAACAACTATGTTTGAAAGGCGTAATAACGCCTTATTGGCTGCCGCGGGGCGTAGCTCAGCCTGGATAGAGCGCTACGTTCGGGACGTAGAAGTCGCTGGTTCAAATCCAGTCGCCCCGACCATTTTCACAAGCTTCCGGAAACAGCAAGCCGCGAAAAAGCGGCGCGCTTCCCGCCAAAGGCATGCGCCAAGCCGCGCATGGGTCAAGCCATGACCAGTTCGTCTTTTTCGTGGCGGAAGGTGATGGCCGCGCCTTCCTGAACTTCCCCCGTGATGATGGCGCGGGCGAGTTTGTTCTCGATTTGTTTTTGCAGGAAGCGCTTGAGCGGACGCGCGCCGTAAACCGGATCGTAGCCGCGCTCGGCGGCCCAGCGCCGGGCTTCCCCGTCCAGTTCGATGACGATCCGCCGGTCCGCCAGCCGCCGGTTCAAGTCGGCCACTTGCAGCGAGACGATTTGCTCGATTTCATCGAGTGTCAGCGGCTTGAAGAGCACGACATCGTCCACCCGGTTGAGGAACTCGGGCCGGAAGCCCCGCCGCAACTCGGTCATCACCGCCTCGCGGACACTCCCCGGGATTTCTTCGCCGGTGACGCCCTCCTGGAGGAAGCGGCTTCCGATATTCGAGGTCATGATCACGACGGTGTTCTTGAAATCCACCGCGCGGCCCTGGGAGTCGGTGATGCGCCCGTCGTCCAGGATTTGTAACAGAATATTGAATACATCAGGGTGGGCCTTTTCGATTTCGTCGAAGAGGATGACACTGTAGGGCTTGCGGCGGATGGCCTCGCTGAGCTGCCCTCCTTCCTCGTAACCCACGTAGCCCGGCGGCGCGCCGATCATCCGCGCGACCGAGTGCTTCTCCATGTATTCCGACATGTCGAGCCGCGCCAGGTTGTCCTCGGTGTCGAAAAGCGTGGCGGCAAGCGTCCTGGCCAGCTCGGTTTTGCCGACGCCGGTGGGGCCGAGGAAGATGAACCCGCCGATGGGCCGGCGCGGGTCCTTGATGTCAGCCCTGGCCCGCAGGACGGCTTCCGCCACCAGCTGGACGGCTTCGTCCTGGCCGATGACGCGCTCGTGCAGCACCTCGCCGAGCCGCAGCAGTTTTTCTTTCTCGCCTTCGAGAAGCTTGCTGACAGGCACGCCGGTCCAGCGCGAAACGATTTCGGCGATTTCCCCGGCGGAGACTTCCTCCTTCAAGAGCTGGTTGCGCCGGGCGCTCTCTTCGAGTTCCTTGAGGCGCGCTTCCATCTGAGGCAAACGGCCATGGCGAAGTTCGGCCACTTTATTTAAGTCATATGCGCGTTCGGCCTCTTCCATCCGCCGCTTGGTCTGTTCGATTTCCTCCCGCAGTTTCCGCACCTCGCCCACTGAAGATTTCTCTTTCTCCCACTGGCGGCGCATGACATCCGCCTTTTCTTTGGTTTCAGCGAGGTCCTTTTTTAGCCCGGCGAGCCGGCGTTTGCTGGCCTCGTCCTTTTCCAGCTTGAGGGCGGCCTCCTCGATTTCGAGCTGCATGACGCGGCGGATCAGCTCGTCGAGCTCGGTGGGCATGCTGTCCATCTCGGTGCGGATCATGGCGCAGGCCTCGTCCACCAGGTCAATCGCCTTGTCGGGCAGGAAGCGGTCACTGATGTAGCGGTTCGACAGGACGGCGGCGTGGACAATGGCGTTGTCCTGGATGCGCACGCCGTGGTGAACCTCGTAACGCTCGCGCAGGCCGCGCAGGATCGAGATGGTGTCCTCGACGGATGGCTGGTCCGCCATGACGGTCTGGAACCGGCGCTCGAGGGCGGCGTCCTTCTCGATGTGCTTGCGGTGCTCATCGAGAGTCGTGGCGCCGATGCAGTGAAGCTCACCCCGGGCCAGCATGGGCTTGAGCATGTTGCCGGCGTCAATCGCGCCCTCGGCCTTTCCCGCGCCGACGATATTGTGCAGCTCGTCAATAAAGAGCAGGATGCGCCCTTCGCTGTTCTTGATTTCCTTGAGAACGGCTTTGAGCCGCTCCTCGAATTCGCCCCGGTATTTGGCCCCGGCCAGCAGCGCGCCCATGTCGAGGGCGAAAATCGTTTTATCCTTCAAACCCTCCGGAACGTCGCCCCGCACGATGCGGTGGGCCAGCCCCTCGACGATGGCGGTTTTGCCCACTCCGGGATCACCGATGAGCACCGGATTGTTTTTCGTCTTGCGCGATAGGATGCGTATGACACGCCGGATCTCCCCGTCGCGCCCGATGATGGGGTCGAGCTTGCCGCGCCGGGCCAAATCCACAAGGTCCACCCCATATTTGTCCAGCGCCTGGTAAGTCGCCTCCGGATTTTGCGAGGTGACGCGCTGGTTGCCCCGGATCTCTTGAAGGGCTTGCAGGACCCTGCCCTCGTCAATCCCGAAGTTCTTGAAAAAACGCTTCATCTCAGGGCTGGCCTCGGTCTGCACAAGCCCCAAAAAGAGGTGCTCGACACTGATAAAATCATCCGTCAAACGCTTCGCGGCGGCCTCCGCCTTGGTCACTGCCTCTTGGATGGCTGGGGTGATGTAAACCGAGGACGCATCCACACTGCCGGTCACGGCGGGCAAGCGATCCAGCTCGCGCTCGGCGGCCAGTTGGACGGCGCCGGGCGTGATTTGCATCTTCTCCAGCAGAGCCGGGACGATCCCGCCCTCCTGGGTGAAAAACGCGGCCAGCAAGTGCCACCCGTCCACCTGCTGGTGATTGCGGCGGCGGGCCTCGCCCTGGGCCTCGAAAACGGCCGTCCGGGCCATCTCCGTGAAACGATTCAGGTCTATATTCATTCTAAACGGGTTTTATTCCGCCATCTGTCATGCAGGAACCGTTCCAATTCCAGCCGCCCTGAAACCCGCTCCAACAAAGACATCGCGCCAATGCGCCGATTTTTAGCCGCCACGCCAGCGCCAAAAAGGGAGACTTTCCAAAAAACGCTGTGACATTATGTCCCGCCGCCTCGCCGCGAATCAAACGCGCTCCGTCACGGAGGAAGCCTGTTTTCACGACGCACTTCGGCAAATAGCGGCTCCCCGTGTTCGAGGTCACGATGACGACGGTGTTCTCGAAAACCACCGCGCCAACCTGCTTCTCCCGCCCGCAACCAGTCCGCTGCCCCCTTGAATCAACTCCGAAAAACCTTGCATCCCCCCCCCGTAAACTGATTTATGGATGTGCCCACTTATATCAGTAGTAAATATATTGTTATTACTCCGAAAAAAATAGAATGGACATTTAGGCGGCATAACGGACGGCGGG
>CAZYUX010000017.1:0-21533 GCA_964650745.1 uncultured Puniceicoccaceae bacterium | reverse complement strand
ACGAAGTAGGTGGAGCCGCCGTCGTCGCTGCGCTCGACCACGTAGTTGTCCTCGTTCGTGGCCTCGTCGGTCCATGCCAAGTCAATTTGCGTGTCGCTCACCGCGGTGGCCGTCAGGCCGGTCGGCGCGGCGGGCGGATCAACCCAGGGCGAGAGATTCGCGCAGGAGATCACTGTGTTGGAGGCGATGCCGGCCGTGGCGCTTTCCCAGGCCACCGTGCAGTTGTCACCTCCGCTGCCTTCTTTCATCAGCGCCCGGATGTAATACTTCTCCCCGGCCACCAGGCTGATGGGTCCGCTCGGCTGGATATCGCTGTCCGACCAGTCCTTATGGGATGCCCAAGCGGTGACTTGGGAGATGAGCACGGCGTCCGCCGGGTCGGCGGTCGTGCTCAGCCACAGCTCGGAGTTGTCGTCCGAGCAGATTTTGAATATGTAGTCGTCGGCCGTGACATCCGGATGGAGAAAACCGTGAATCCGCTGGCCGTAGCTGTCATAGGCGTTCAGCCACGAGTCCAGCTCCGTTGTCAGCTCATCGGCGTAATCCGGGCTGTCCGGATAGGCCGCATTGCCCGTAAGGTCGCTGACCGCCGTGCCGCTGATGCTATCCCATCTTTCGCGCGTGATCGCGCCGGTGGGCGGCGTGACGGTTATGGACAGCGCCTGGGTGTCCTCGTCTGAAGGGTCGGTGTTGCCGTCGGAGTCTTCCACGCGCACGGTGAAGCTGGCCGTTTCCTGGACGGTCGGGGTGCCGCTGATAACACCGTCCGCGCTCAAGCTTAACCCCGCCGGCAAGCTGCCCGAGTCGAGGCTCCAAACCAGCGCGCCGTTGCCGCCATCAGCCTGGAGCGTTTCGCTGTAATAATTGTTCTGGGTGGCGTCGGGCAGGCTGGTGGTGGTGATACTGGGAGCCGTGTCCGCATAAGCCTCCACATGAATTGAGAGCGCCCGCGTGTCAGTGGTTGGAATGGCATCATCCACCCGCACGGTGAAAGGAAAGTCTCCCGAAGCCGATGGGGTGCCGGAGATTTCGCCGGTGGAGGAGTTCAGGGAGAGACCGTCCGGCAGCGAGCCGGACTCGATGCTCCATGTGTAAGGCGTTTGGCCGTTGACGGCCTGCAAGGTCTCCCCGTAATAGATGCCTTCTTCCCCGTCCGGCAGGCTTGTTGTGGTGATGCTGACCGGGAAGCCGTTCCAGTAGACCGAGTTGTCGGTGCTGGTGGAGGCTTCATTGCCGATGCCCGAGGCGTTAAAGGCCGCCAGCTCGGGGATGACGGCCCAGACGGTTCCCTCCTGAGTCATGTCACTGACAGCCACGTTGTAGGTGCTGCCGCTTCCCGACACCGCGCCCGTTGACGCGCCGGCCGTGCCGCCGATGATGAGGTCATCCGAGTCAAAGCCGGTCACCGGCTCGCTGAAGACCACGGTGAAATCAACGGCATCGTCCCACGCCGGATCATCCTGCCCGGCCGCCTGGTCAATAGTGACGGCCGGCTGGACAACCTCGTATTGCACGGTGTTGTCCGTGCTGGTGGAGGCAAGGTTGGAAGCGCCGTCGTCCGCCGCCGAGCACACACCCGCCGGGACAGCCGCCTCGACGCTGCCGGTCTTGTTCATTCCCGAAACCTCGATGGTGTAGGTGGATGGGCCGCCGGAAACAACAGCCGTGTCCGGGTTGGCGGTGCCTTGCAAATAAACATCCGATCCGTCGAACCCGGTCACGTCCTCGCTGAAGACGGCGGTGAAGAGAACCGGCGTGGCGCTTGTGGGATCGGCCTGGCCGCCGTCCTGGTCAACCGTCACAGCCGGCTCCGTGCCCGTCGTCTGCAGCGGCGTGACGGCCGAGTAGGAGTCGCCCACGCGAATTTCGTCAATATCCCCGTCATCGGGGTTGTTGCCCGGATACCAGTGAAAGCGCCGGAAGGCGAAGTCGGTGCTGGTGGTCGTCATGGTCAAGTCCGGGGTTTCGGGAGGAGGACCGCCAATGGAGGAGGGATTGATGAAAATGTCCACCGTGCTGGTTCCGCCGAAAACAATATGCTCCACAATAAGGAACGTTTCGCCAACGGTGGCGGCCACGCCCGTATCCTGGTAGGTTCCGCCCATTATCTTGCATTTCCAATTGCCGCCGTCGCGGGAAATTTCCACGCGCGGATTATCGTTATGCATGTGACCGGCGCCATTGAGGGAGAAGCGGCTGTTCTTGTCCGCGTTGGGCCGGATGAGATAGCTGACCCACAGCGCCTTCTGGTCTTTGCGGATGTAAGTGCCGTCATCGGTGAAGTCCGCGAAAGCGCCGCTCACATCGAAGTCGCGCCCGGAACTGAGGTAGGCGTATCCCCCGCTGGCGTAGTTTGTGGTGGTGAGCAGGTCGCCGTAAGTCAATGGTGAGGCATTGTCCACTTCGTATCCGGGCTGCGTCGTGTCATTGTTTTGGACCTCCCAACCGTCGCTCCAGCCGAAACCGGTGGCCACGGCGTCCAGCGGGCCGGTGGCGGCCTGCAGGTCATCGTAAGCGATGAGGATGTTCTGCGATTCGGGCTGGTTGAAGGTGTAGGCGGCTTCCGTGACGCGGCTGTCCTGCATCCCCGCCTTGTAAGCCTGGGCCTTGATCGTGACCGGCCCGGTAATCCAGAAAGGCGAAAGGTACTGGATGGAGGTTCCGCCGCCCTGGGACGGTTCGGAACCGTCGTCCGTGTACCAGATGTCAACCCCGTCCGTCATCGAGGACAATTCCAGCAAGAAGTTCTCCAGGTAGTTTCCGGCCGGCGGATCGAAGGTCACTTCCGCGACCACATCCGTGGAGGTGACGGTGATGCTGACAACCGAGAACGTTCCCCCGAGGCTTTTGACGCGAATGCTGTGCGCGCCTTTGATCAAATAGACCGGGTAGGTGGTCGAGGAAGCGTTGTCGGCCACAACGGACGGCCCCAGCGCCCCGCCGTCCACTTCGGCGACGAGATCGCCGGAGCCGGATGCGTCCACGGTAATTTCGTAATTTCCCGTTCCCGGAGCGATGATGTTGTAACTGATCCAGCCGCCTGCCTGGTCCACGGTGGCCGAGCTGAGCGTTCCGCGGAATTCAATGTGGCCTCCGGTTCCGTCTATCACCGCCGGCACATGATAGCCGTTCAGCGGGTCCGCCGGCAAAACGGAGAACATGTCGTCCTGGCCCTGGATGAGGGGATAGGAGCTGACGTTGAGCAGCCCTTCCTCGGAAAAGTTGTCCCTCCAGGAGGGCCACTGGGCGTAGGTGCCGTAAACATTGAAAAAGCCCCCGGACTGGTGAAACATATCCATGGCCAGGAGGTTGGCGGAACGGGCGCCCTGGTCTTTATACTTGGCGTGGTTTTGCAACGGCGATCCGCCATTGTCTCCGCCCAGCGACCAGCCGCCCTCATAAGTGGTGTATTTCAAGCCGTAAGCATGCGCCCACTGGGACTGTGTGTTCAAGTTGTCCTGGTAAACCTGTCCGGCGGGCTGTCCCGCGGCTTCACCGCCGCCCGGCATCCCGTCATCGAAAATGCGGTCCACGTGAGTGACGCGGATGTCCTCGAGGAAGACGGTTCCCGTTCCGCCGCTGGCGCCCAAGTCGGTGCCCTGGATCCGGATGGTGTGTGTGGAGCCGGCCGTTATGTTGAATTTCTCGGTAAAGTAGTATTCCGAATTCGTCCAGAAAACGACGCGGGCGTACCACGGATCATTCGGGTCGTAGGCCACCGGCTGGCAGTGGGTGCTGGACTGGTTGAAACTGCGGGCGTTGATTTCAGTTCCGTCGAAGAGGACTTGGATGGCGTGCAGGGATTCGCTCGCGGTGCCTTCCGGGTTGACGGCCTTGAAGACCACGGCGAAGACGTCGGAATCGAAGTCGGAAGGGAAGGTGACGTCAATTTCCATCGCGCCGAGGTCGGTGATGTAGCCGACCTGCTCGCCTTCATCGGGCGGGGGGATGTTATCCGTTCCGGTGTAGCGGGCGATGCCGGCCGTGCCGGTGAAGGTCCAGTCCGCGTCGGCGGGGTTTTCGTTGTAGCCGTCGGCCACAACGGGGAACTCGAAGCTGGGGTTGGTCAGCAGGTCGGTGACGCCGTTGCCGTTCTTGGCGCCGTAGTAGGTGGCCCCGCCTCCTCCGAAGATGTAATAGTTGACCGGGCGCGGATCGGCGACGTGGGTCTGCCCGTCGGCGTTGTTGAAGTAGTCGTCAATGAACCCGAGGGTGCGCTCGGCGGTGCCGTTGGTGTTGGCGTATTGCCATTCGAGCACGGGCCGGATACGGGTGTGCATCGCGGCGTCCCCGAAAACCTCGCGGAAGATGTTGCTGATCTGGACGACGCGCAGGGCCAGCTTGCGGTGCCGCCAGGCGCCCAGGCTGTCGTAGGTGCCGTCTGTTTTGGTGGTGGGCCGGTCGTCGTAGTTGATGATGGGAAAGTCTTCGGGGCGGGCCAGGGGGTCTCCGGTGCCGCCGACGAGGTATTCGTCGGCGTCGGCCGTCACCATGGCGTCGAGGTCCCAGTATTGCCGGAAAGCGTCGCCGCCGTAGTTCCAGTATTCGTTGCTCAGTTCGACATAGCAGCGCAGGTTCGGGTTGAGCGGGGGATAAACCGGGCTGGCCTGGGGCGCCGTGTAGGTTCCGTGCCGTCGCTGCCGTATTTAATCAGCATGGCCAGCTTGTAAACATAGCTGGTGGTGTCCGTAATTTCCCATCCCGTGACGCACATGGGGAAATTGATGTAGAGGTCGCGCCCGGTTTCGTTGCAGAGCATGACTTTGTGCTCCCAGGAGGGGCCGTTGCTCTTCGGATCGCCCGTCGAATAGATGCGGTCCGTCGCTTTCCCGCCCCTTTGGTTGAAGAACGCCGGCAGGGTGCGGTCGCTCCAGAAGCGCTCCTGGTTGCCGTTGTTCAAGTCCACCCGCAGGCCGGTGAAGTGATCGTAGGCTTCCTTGAAATTGGGGAGGATGAGCGTGTCTTCCGCATAGGCGGTGGTGGAGTCGGGCGCGTCCGGACGCATGAGCTTGAGGTCGGTCACGCCGTCGTGGTCCGTTCCCGATCCGTCCCGGTCGGTGTCGGCCACGCGGAAGTAGGAGGCGTTGATGCCCCGGTCCTCGGTTTCAAAAGTCCCGGTGGTGGTATTGTTGCCCGAGTCGTAGCTATATTGCACATTGCCGTTGCCGTTGAGGACGTTCCCCCAGGTCGAGGGCGTCCCCTTGCCTTTGAAGCTGAAAGAGACGGTGCCGCGCATCAGGGGGTCAATACCGAGCCCCTCGTTCAGGCTTTCTTGAAACGTGTAGGAAAAATCCGTCGTCGGCCAGCCGGTGCCAGGGTCCATACCGGGGCTGTAGCCGTTGTAATCTTGCCAGCTGCTGCGCGCGCATTTGACAATGTCGGTGATACCCTGGGTCCAGTGGGTGACGTTGGTGCCGTGGTGCGCGGCCACGTCCAGCACTTCTTCCGGCGTGCTGGCGCTGGACCACAGCAGGCTGATTTGCGCGGCGTCTGACAACTCTTTATATTCCACCTGGATGTCATAGGCGGCATCCGCCGTCATCGCGTAAGCGGCGGTGTGAGTTCCCGCCGTGTCCCACTGGTCAACCAGCGCCGTGTAGGTTGGCTCGCCTTCCGGTTTGATGTAGAGCCGCGCCCCGTCATCACAGATGACTTTGAAGGTGTAGGTTTCGGTGAAACGCGGCATCACCCTGCCCGTCCAGCGGACCGAGAAATTATCCAGCGGAAAAGAAGCGTAGGGTTCGGCGACGGACCCGCCGGGGGCACGGAAAGTCTCCCAATCGAAGTCGATCCGCACATCGCGCCTTGTGAAGGCGGACGGGGCGGACAGCGTGGCGTTGTCGTAGTATTCGCCGACCGGCCCGCGGTCGAGATAGCCGCCGCCGGTGTTTGCCGGCAGGAAGCCGGGCAGCAGACTCAAAAGAGCCAAAAGCAGGCCAGGGACAGCCGAGCGGGTTAGCAGTGAAATTTTGCGGGTTGAAACAGGGTTGTTTTTCATGTTTTCCAATTCGGGTTAAGGATGATTCATAATGCTTTTATGGGATGCAGCTTTAATTTAAGGATAATGATGCATGATAATCAGCCGGGGGCGCGCCTGTCAATTGAAAAGCGGGCCGCGGCCGCCTGCATTCCCCGGAAAAACCATCCCTGCCGAAAGGCCTGGCTCCCCGTTTCGTAAAAAAAGCCGGTTTTATTCAGCGTAAGCGAACTTGTCCCGCAAGTGTATGCCGACGGCGGAAGCCCCGATGAGGATTTCAAACGCCCCTGGTTCAGCTCTCCAGCGTTTGGCGTCCATGTCATAGTATTCCAGGTCCCGGCGGCTGATTTTCATTTTCACCGTCTTGCGCTGTCCGGGATTGAGAGGCACTTTCGCAAAGCCTTTCAGTTCCTTGACCGGGCGCGGGACGGAAGCTTCCACGTCGCGCAGGTAAAGCTGGACGGCTTCCGCCCCGGCCCGCTTTCCCGTGTTGACGACATCGAAAGAAACCGTCAGCGAACCGGTTTTGCCCAGCGTCTTTGAGGAGAGCCGCAGGTTTTCATAAGCGAAGGTCGTGTAACTCAAGCCAAAGCCGAAGGGGAACAGCGGTTCGATGCCGCCGCGGCCGAAACCGCGCTGGCCGGTGAAAACGCCCTCGTGGTATTGCACCCGCTTGTCCCCGTCTTCGTCGTGGTAATACTGGTGGGCGGCGCGGTCTTCGAGCCGTTTCTCGAAAACGGCGGGGAGCTTGCCGGACGGGTTGACTTTGCCGAAGATCACCTCCGCCGCCGCCGTCCCGCCCTCTTGGCCGGGATACCAAAGATAGAGCAGACTTTTCACTTTGTCCAGCCAGCGGATCATCTCCACCGCGCCTCCCGCGTAAATGGCAACCGCCGTGTTGGGATTCGCCGCCGCGACGTCGCGAATCAGGCCGTCTTGCCCGGCGGGCATCCGGAATGGCCGGTCGTGCCCCTCCCCTTCCGACTCCTTCGTGAACCCGGCGCAGACGATGACGGCGTCCGCCTTCCGGGCCGCATCGAGAGCGCGGTCGTAATCCTGTTTGACGTTGTCCGCTTTTTCCCATCCGAAAAAGACGCTGTTCCAGTCGCGGTCTTTGATGTATTCCAGCCGGACAGGATAAGCTTGTCCCCCTTCCAATTCAATCGTGACATCGTTCGTGCCGCCGATGGCGGTTGGCCCGGAGTCAATCACCAGTTTGCCGTCCGCCCACAATTTGTAAAAACCGTCGCTGGCGCGAAGATAAAAGACATACCGGCCAGATGTTTCCGGGCGGATTTCTCCGGTCCAGCGCACCGAGTAATTGCGGATGTCCACGCCTTCGCCCGGAACTTTGTTATACCAAGGGAAATTGATTTGCTCATCGGCGCGAATGAGAACCGGCGTCCCTTGCAGTTCCCGGTTGTTGAAATACTCGCCGCGCAGGCCGCGTTTTCCTTCGGGGGTGTAAAAGACGGACTCCCGGTAAGTGACATGGTCGCGCAAAGGGTGAACGCCCGCCGCGTGAGTGATTTCCACATCCTTTCCCGCCGCTTGCCGCAGACCCTCCAGAAGCGTCACGACGCGGTTGGGCGGCGTATAAGCGCTGCCGCCCCCGCAGATGACCGGCTCGGCCGCGTGGCACCCGATGACCGCCAGCTTCCTGATTTTCTTTTTGTCCAAAGGCAGCAGACTGTCTTCGTTTTTGAGCAGCACGATGCCGCCGCGCTCCACGTCGAGGGCGGTTTTGCGGCTTTTGGGGTCATCCCACGGGATGGTTTCATCTTTTTGCTCGTGATCGAGCCAGCCGAAACAGATGGCCAGGCGCAGCATCCGCCGGATTTTATCGTCAATGGCCGCTTCCGTCACCACGCCGCTTTCCACGGCGGGCAGGAGTTTCCCGCGGTTGAGGTGTTGGGCGGTGGGCATCTCGATGTCGAGGCCGCCGTTAGCCGCGCCCGCCGCGCTGTAAGTCGAGGCCCAGTCGGACATGACCCATCCCCGGAACTTCCACTCGCCCTTCAGCACCTGGTTGATCAGCCAGTCGTGTTCAGAGCAGTGCTGGCCGTTGACAAGGTTATAGGCGGTCATTATCGCGCCCGCGCCGCCGCGCTTGACCGCCGCCTCGAACGCCCGCAGGTAGACTTCGCGCAAGGTTCGCTCGTCCAGGTCCGAGCTGACGCCGTGGCGGTCGTATTCCTGGTTGTTGGCGGCGTAGTGTTTGACCGTCGCCGCCACGCCTTGATCCTGCACGCCCTTGATCTGCCGGACAACCAATTCGGAGGTTAAGTAAGGGTCTTCGCCCAGGTATTCAAAATTGCGCCCGCACAACGGCGAGCGGTAAAGGTTAATGCCTGGAGCCAGGAGCACGTGAACTCCCCGAGCGCGGCAGTCGCGCCCCAGGCTCGCGCCATATTTATAGGCCAGCTTCCGGTCCCAGGAAGCAGCCAAAGCGATGGTGGCGGGATAAGCGGTGGACTTGTCACACCACCAGTGCACTCCGACTGGACCGTCGGCCATCCGGAGGGCCGGGATGCCGGCGCGCGCGTTCGGCTTTGACGCGCCGTTGTGCGGGTCGCCCCCCAGCAGGTCTGTCTTTTCCTCCAGTGACAGTTGGCGCAGGATTTCTTCCGCCCGCTCCTCAACGGCGGGGGAAGGAGCGGTGAATCGTTTGTCTTTACTCAGCACGTTATAGTTCTCCTCGGCGTTTTTGGTTTGCAGTTTACAGAATGCAGATTGACCGCCCGCCGGCCAAATATCAAGCCGCAGACGCGAAAAAAAGAAGATGGCCGGAATTGATGAGGACTGGATTTGCGGCTTGTTCTCCAGGCGGGAAGGGATTTGAGTGGGAAGCATGGAAGGGGTTGTTTTTCTATTGCTGGGTGCGGCCACGGTCATCGCCGCCGCCGCTTTTTCCATTTACGCCTCGGTGAAAAAAATGAGCGGGCCGGATGCGGTTTTGCGGCCCGCGCCGCCGCAATACACGGAGCTTTTGGACAACATTGTCCAGCCCGACCGCCCGTGGCTGGAAACCGGCGGTTTCGAGCCGCTGAGCCACTATATGTTCGGACAAATCCCGTTTTCGGCCTGGCGGCAAAGGGGCAAAGACCGGTTTTATATCGCGTATATGAGCGGAACCGGCATCGCCAAGGAATTCAATACCTGGTTTAATGAAGAAGCCAGCCTGACGACCGCCAGCTCCCGGGACAGCCTCACCTTGCCGCGGCCGCCTGGCGCTTACCTGCAGGCTTTCCCGGCGGCCCTGCTGGAGGACTTGTGGCAGCTTCATCTTGGAGCGGAGCAATACCTGGCGCGCGAAAAAAACGTCATGCGGCAACCGATGCGCAAGTCTTTCGAGGAATACCTGGCGGTTAGCATCCAGCGGCATATGGACTATATCCGTTCGCTGCCATTCTGGCCGCTGCGGGGCGCGTATGGCTTTTTTGTCCGGCGTCACCACATGGCCAACCGCGCCGTCGAGCAGCAAGCGTCTTCGTCCAAACGCCGGTCTAAAGGATCTCCGTTCCGAATTTCATAAGGCGGGGGTATTCATCGCCGTATCCTTTCGGTCTTCACGCCCCGGGAAACGAGCAGAGAGATGAAGGCGAGAGCGGCCCCGCCGTAAAAGATGACTTTATAGCCGAAAAACATCCAGGCGTAACCGGCAATGAGAGGACCCGCCACCGCCGACATGTGATTGAATGTCACGCCCATTGAAAGGGCGGGTTTCAATTCCGCGGGCGGAGCGATTTTATGAAGGTACGTGGTTAGCGCGATGCCGCCGAAAAAGACCAGGTTGTCCACGCAATAAAGCACATAGAGAGCGGGACGCCATGTGATCACGGCGTAACCGGTCCAGATGAAAATCAGCATCCCGTAGCTGATGCCGAGCATCCGCCGCTCGCCGTGGCGGTCAATCAAACGGCCCATCAGAGGGGCGGTGAAAGTGACAAGCGTCTGGTTGATGAAAACCAGGACCATGGTGGTCTCGACCGGCATGCGGTGGACTTTAACCAGGGTGAAGATAGCGAAGGTGATAAACATTTGCTTGCGCCAGCCCTGGAGGAAGTTGAGCGCGTAGTAGAGGCCGTAATGGCGGCGGAGAAGAAAGCGCGGCTCACCCAAAACCGGGGTTTTCCGCGGGATGAATAACAGCGCAAGGCCGCCGCCGATGGTGACCGCCCCGGCCGCCGCGAACAGGCCTTCATATTCAAGATATGGATACAATAGAAGACACAGGACAATGGCGGCGAGCCAGGCGGCGCTGCCCGTGCTGTGCAGCTGGCCCAGCCATTTGCCCTTCGCCCCTTCCGGGGAAAAGGCCAGGGCCATGGACTGGCTCAAAGGCGCCCAGCAGTGGAATCCCAGGCTCCACACAAGGGAAAACACCACCAGGCCGGGCACGCCATCAATAAAGGCGTAAGCCATCAGTCCCGCCCCCATGATGACGAGCGAAAAGGCGCCCACCAGAGACGAGGCGAAGCCCATCAGCAGGGCGATGAGGGCGGCGTTGAGAAAACCGGGCAGCTCGCGCAGAGCTTCCACGAAACCCAGATCATGCGCCTCGATGTGAAATCGCTCGACGATGAAGTTGTTAAACAGAGTCAATTGGACGCCGAAAAACATTCCCACGGAAAAGACGGCACATGCCAGCAAGGCAAAGCTCCGGTTCCAGTCCGGCAGGTATCGGCGCAATTTCATCGAGGCGTTATCAGCCAATCAGGGGAAACAGATGCGAAAAGGCGCCGCCTGATACGGCAGGAAGGCGCCGCCGGTTTTAAAAGCCCTGTTTTTGGAGGACTTTTTGAAGTTCGGTCTGGAAGGTTTCCATGTCCCGGGCCGAGGGCTGATAGTCTTTTTTCGACGGCTTCAGGCCGATGCGGCCCATCTGGTCAATGAACCACTCGGATGAAACACCGTCGCTGAAAACCACCGTTCCGCTGACCAGGTAGCCGGGGCGGGCCAGGCGGTCCAGCTCGATTTTCATTCCGCCGCCTGGGGCTTCCGGCGTTTTATCCAGTTTCGGCGGAGGCGGCGGGGCGGGCTTGTCCCGGGGTTTCAGGCCCAGGTCGTCCAAGAGAAGGCGGGTGTCCATGTAAGTCAGGGACAGGCCGAACTCATCCTTGAGTTTGCTCTGGATTTCCGCAAGAGAAAGGCCGCTCTCCGCCCACTGGCTCAAGGTTTGTTTTTGTGCCTCGTTCAGTTCCATGGTCCCATGTGTAGAAAAAGCCGGGCCGAATGAGAAGCATAATTTCTCCGGGCCGCGTATTCTTTTCCGCGCGCCGCGCGGTCAGCGTGTCACGAGGGTGCCCAGGTATTCGACCTTGTGTTTCACTTCCTTGTCCTGCTCCATCATATTTTCGACTGTCTTGCAGGCGTGGATGACGGTGCCGTGGTCCCGCCCCCCGAAGGCTTCGCCGATTTCCTTGAGGGGGTGGCTGGTGTAAAGACGGCTGAGGTACATGGCCACCTGGCGGGGAAAGGCGATGTGGCTGGGACGGCGTTTGCTCAGCATGTCGCTCATGCGCAAGTCGTAAAACTGGGCCACTTTTTTCTGGATTTTTTCAATGGTTACCCGGTTGTGGGCTTCTTCCTGGAGGATGTCGCGGATGAGATTCTCGACCGTCGGCAGGTTGAGGGGTTTGTTCATCAAGGCGGCGTAAGCGCCGACTTTGATCAGGGCGCCTTCCATGCGGCGGACATTCCGGGTGATGCTTTGCGCCAGGTATTGGATGATTTCCTCGTCCAGATGATAATGGCGGGCCCGGGCCTTGTTGGCGAGGATGGCGGTGCGGGTTTCCAGATCGGGAGGCTGAATGTCAGCCACCATCCCCCACTGGAAGCGGGAGACCAGGCGGCTTTCCAGTTTGGCGATTTCGCTGGCGGGCCGGTCGCTGGACAAGCAGATTTGCTTTTGGCTTTCAAACAGGTCGTTGAAGGTGTGGAAAAATTCATCCTGGGTGCGCTCCTTCCCGCTGAGGAAGTGCACATCGTCTATCAACAGCACGTCCACTTTGCGGAACAGGCGGCGGAATTGGGGCAGGGTGTTTTCCTGAATGGCCCGCATGAACTGGTTGGTGAATTTTTCACAGGAAACGTAGACGACGCAGGCGCCCGGCATCTGTTCCACTATGCGGGTGCCGATGGCGTGCATGAGGTGGGTTTTGCCCAGCCCTGTGTCGCCGTAAATGAAAAGGGGGTTGTGAGTGGCGCCGGGCGTGTTGGCCACGGCGACACTGGCGGCATGGGCGAGCTGGTTGCTGGGCCCAATGACAAAGGCGTCAAAAGTGTTGCGGGGGTTCACCTTCAGCTTTCCGTGCCGATGGCTCCCGAACGGAGCGCGCGCGCCGGGCCGCCGCCCGTCCATCCGCCGCGGGGGAATCAGCCGGTCTGTTTCCGCTTCCGCGGCGGAAGAACCTGAAGTGTGGTCCGGTGATATTTCCACTTTAACCGGCCGCCCCGCCGCCCGCGCCAGTTTCTGGCGGATTAAATCCAGGTAATTGTCCTGCACCCAGATGGCGGCAAATTCATTGGGCGCGGCCAGCACAAGCGCTTCCGGCGACTCCTCCATGAGCCGGAGCGGGGCGAACCACATTTCGTAAATATCTTTTGGAAAAATCCTTCGCAATTCATCTTTAACAAGATTCCAATATCCGTGCTTAACAGAAACTTGAGACATGAAAAAGAGCCTCCTGAAAATTGATTATTCACAAGGTGAAAAACCCGCCGGAAAGCGCGCCGCTTCCGGTTCCTGCGTTTTCCCGGCCGCAGGGACCGGGATGGAGAACAAGCCACACATAACCGGCGCCAAAATGCGGCCAGCGGTGAGCAACTCTGTATAGCCTTGTTCATCAACGAGATAAAAAATTCGTTTTCGATTGAAGCCTGCCGGCCCCTTCCTCCGCAAAATGGGCGGTGCCTGGAAGACGCCGGCCGGACTCAATGCCGGTTTCTGTTTTCCAGTTTGTCCAGCCTTTGGCAAGCGCAACTTTCTCACAAGTTATTCACACCGGCTTCAAAAAAACCTTTGTCACAAAAGCATTGCGGTTTTAACATGATATTTACGAAATCAAAACCCTCTGTTTTTTAACAATTTCCGTTGCGCCGCCGCCTTTGCGTTTTATCCGGCGGCACCGATAATCCTTTTTCAAAAATCCGGATTTCCAAGTGTTTATTACCATTTCTAATAACACTTTGAATTTGTTGTTATAAGCTGGCGGCCTTGGCCCGGCCGGTTTTCCCGTTGCAGCTTTAAAACACACTTATTCCCGCCCTTGCAACGGCATTTTCAAGGCGGATTTTCCGGCCTTGAATTCCGAAATGTTTTCCGCAGTCTTCATCCAAGCGCCCGGTTCCGGGGATGCCTGTTCTTTTTTGCCGCGAGCTTCCGCCGGCTCCGCACCTTCCATCCGCGGCTTTTCGCAAGGCGCCGCGAACCAATGATTTTTTCAAAAACACAAACAGACAAGCTCATATGACGAGAGGAACCCGCAAACTCGCCGATGCCGAATGGACGTCCTATGCCGCGGGCGTGGTGAGCCTTGCGCGCGACTGGCGGGACCATAAGCCCCCCCCCATCTATTGGAGCGGGGACAAACAACCCCTGCAGGAACTCCGTCCCGCTCCCGCCATCCTTTACGCCAAACAAAGCGGCTATTACATCCGCCACGGCTGGATTACCTTCCTCGTCCAGCCAAACCACTTCCCCAACCGCGACTGGGACGCCGCCGGTCTCTACCTTGCCGGCAGCTTCAACGGCTGGGGCCTGGCGCAGGGGCAAAAAGCGTGGGAACTCAAGCCGGCCCGCTTCGGCGGCGAATGCCATTACCTTCTAACCGTTCCAAAGGACAAGTGTCTCGCCCCGTCCCCCGCCTGCTTCAAATTCATTAACGGCAATGGCGAATGGCTCGAAGTTCCCACCGATGCCCCCAACGCCGTCCTGGACGCCCGCGGCAACCGGAATTATACCCTCGATCTCCGCCGCACGGGCAAAAACATCTTCTATTTCACCGCTCCAACCGCTCCCGACCACAGCGGGCCTTCCCATCTTATCTGGGCTGAAAACGGTTACGAGGAAATCATCGAAATCACGCCGGGACCTTTCCTTCTGGATCTCAAATCCGATCTTCCCCTCGGCGCTCAAATATTAGATGGCAAAACGGTCTTCCGCCTCTTCGCGCCCCGCGCCTGCGCCGTCACGGTCAATTACTACAAAAGCCTCCTCGATCCCCGCCCCCGCCGCCTTCGCCTGCGCCGCACCTGCGCCGACGTCTGGGAAGCCTCCGCGCCCGCCAACCTCGACGGCTATCTCTACCACTACCACGTCGCCAGCGAAGCCGCCGACTCCCACGCCTCCTTCGACCCCGCCTTCAAAATCCTCGACCCTTACGCCCGGGCCGCCCTCGGCCCGGCCGGTCCCGGCATCATTATCAGCCCTGACAAATTCCCTCCCGTGGAAGACCCCTTCCAGCCTCCAGCCCGGGAAAACCTCGTCATCGCCGAAACCCATGTCCGTGACCTTGCCGCCAAAGCGCCGGTTCCTCTCGCGGACAACGAGCGCCTCGGCTTCACCGGCCTTCGCAAATGGGCCGAGTCCGGGGAATTCTATCTCTCTCGCCTCGGCGTCAATGCCGTCGAGATCCAGCCCGTCGCCGAATTCGACGCCCCGAAACCCGAAACCTACCACTGGGGCTACATGCCCGTTAATTTTTTCTCGCCCGCCAGCCATTACGCCCTCAATCCCTCGCAGGCCTCCCAGATCGAAGAATTCCGCTCCCTTGTCCAAGCCTTTCACCGCCGGGGCATCGCCGTCATCCTCGACACCGTTTACAACCACGCCGGCGAACCCAACCACCTCAACTACATTGACAAGCATTACTACTTCGACCTCAGCCCGGACGGGCATCACATGAACTGGAGCGGATGCGGCAACACGCTGCGATGCGGGGCGCCCATGGTCAAACGCCTCATCATCGAAAGCCTTGAGCACTGGGTGCGCGCCTATGACGTGGACGGCTTCCGCTTCGACCTCGCCGAAATCCTTGGCCTCGATGTCCTCATCGAAATCGAAACCGCCCTCAAAAAAATCAAACCATCCGTCATCCTCATCGCCGAACCCTGGAGCTTCCGCGGCCACATCGCGCATGTCCTCCGCAAAACCGGTTATTCCTATTGGAACGACGGCTACCGCGACTTCCTGCGCCAATACATCCTCGGCCGCGGCAACCAGGAAGGTCTCCGCTACTTCCTCGCCGGCTCCACAGCCTTCCTGACGCGCCAGCCCGCCCAGTCCGTCAATTACGTCGAGTCCCACGACGATTATTGCTGGATAGACCGCATCACCGAAAATCCAGGCCGCGACGGCTCGGCGCCTTCTCCCAAAGACATCCGCCGCACCCGCCTCATGGCCGCCATCCTCTTCTGCTCCCTCGGCCTGCCCATGATCTCCGCCGGCCAGGACATGCTGCGCTCAAAAAAAGGCGTCCGCAACACCTATCAGCAAGGCGATCTCAACGCCCTCGACTACCGGCGTCTCGAAACTTACCGCTCCACTCACGAATACTTCCGCGCCTGGATCCGGTTCCGCCTCTCGGAGCAAGCCCGCGCCCTGCGCCTGCGCCACTCCCCCCCGGAAGGCTACCTGCGCTTCTTCGGAGCGCGGGACAGCTCCGCCGGCGCCCTGCTTGTGAACGCCAGCCGATCCGCTCCATGCCCCCGCATCTTTTTCGCCGTCAACCCCCACGGGGAAAAAACCGTCATCCCAATGGACGGCTTCGCCATGAATGGTTTTCTGAAACTTGCCGACGAGGAACGGTTTTTCCCGCAACCTCAAAAAACCCTTCCGTGCCTCGCCAACAAAAACGCCCTTCTTCTTCCCCCCTTCACCTGTTCGCTCTGGACCGAAGGAAACCCATCCTGACCTGTTCGCGGCGGGCCGGCCTTAAAACCTCATCCCCCGCAGTTTTTCCAGGTAATACTGATAATCTTCCAGGGCGGTGCCGGGGGTGAGGAGATGATCGGGCAAGGGAACGAAACCGCCTTCTTTCATCAGAGGCAGCCGCCGCCCGATTTCCCGGTCAATCGCGGCGCGCCCCTTGGCGATCTCCAGTTTGTCAATCCCGCCGAAGATGCGCAGCTCTTTACCGAACTTCTTGCGTAAAACCATCGGGTCCGCTTTCCACGCTCCGATCTCCAGGGGAAACATCACGTTCACCCCCGCCTCCAGCCACAGCGGAATCAGATCCTCAATCATCCCGTCGCAGTCCACCAAATACAAATCCACCCCGTGTTCATGCAGCTTGTCCGCGATCTTGCGGTAAGCCGGAACCGCCACGTCTTTGAATATCTCCGGGCTGACCAGCGGCCCCGTCCGGAAACAAATATCCTCCCAGCCCCACGCCATGTCCACATTGACGCGCGGCAGCGTCTGCTCCAGCCCCCACACCACCAGGTCCGCGATCGTGTCCGCCATCTCCATGAACAGCTCCCGGTCATCATAGGCCATGTAGGACATATTCTCCACTCCCATCCAGTTGCGCACCCAGCCGGCCATCGAGGCCGCCCCCGCCGTCACCGGCGCCTCCGCCTGCTTCGCGTCCTCAATCCATTTGTCGTAATTTTCCGGAATGCGCCCCGGATCCGGCTGAAGCCGCTTTTTATACTCCTCCCACGAGGCCCGGTCCTTCAGCGTGTAATCAATGAAGTGCGGTATCGAGCTCCTGTTTTTCCAGTGTTTGGCGATGACCCCGTCGGACTGCCGGAAGACGCGGTATTCGGCGGTTTCCTCCAGCGTCTCCTCCTCGAACGCCGGATACAGCCCCACGTTCACCCCCGCGCCGTGGCTTTGCGGGACGGCATTGAAGAACTCGTGCTGGCTCGTCCCCGGCGGAATGCCTTCCCGTTCCCACCGCCGGTTCGTCTCCGGCCAGCCCTTCCAGTGGAAAACCGGCATCCGGTCCACTTCCTCGTAACGCATAATCCGCCTGAACAACTCCCGCGCCGTCACACCGCTCATGCTCCAGCCTTTCCTTTCCGCGCCAGCTCGGACTCCGAAACCCGAAGCTTTTTCAATGCACGCTCTCCCCTTTGCGCTCGATCTTCTCGCGCGCCTTTTCGACCGGCACGTTGGGCGCCCCCATTGCGCCCTTCCACCACGCCTCCGGAGCGGCCCAGCGCACGGCGTTGTAAATCACCCGCTGGATTTCGGGATTATAAAAAATCGGGTACGTCTCGTGCCCCGGGCGGAAGTAAAAAATCTTCCCGTTGCCGCGCCGCCAGCAACAGCCGCTGCGGAACACTTCTCCGCCCTCGAACCACGAGATAAACACCTGCTCCTCCGGCGCAGGGATGCCGAACGGCTCTCCATACATCTCCGTGTTTTCAAGCTCGATGCACTCGCCTATGCCCTGCGCGATGGGATGACCGGGATTGCACACCCACAGCCTTTCCCGCTCTCCCGCCTCGCGCCACTTCAGCGCGCATGACGTTCCCATCAGCCACTTGAAAATCTTTGAGAAGTGCGCCGAGTGAAGCAGCACCAGGCCCATTCCTTCCAGCACCCGGCGTTTCGCCCGGTCTGCGATTTCGTCCTTCACCTGGCCGTGGGCGCAATGCCCCCACCAGATCAGCACGTCCGTCCTCGCCAGCCGTTTCTCCGTCAGCCCGTGCTCCGGCTCCTCCAGCGTCGCTGACGCGATCTTCAGCTCCTTCTTCGCGTCCAGCGCCCGCAGCCCCTTGGCGATTGCCTTGTGCATCCCTTTCGGATACACCGAGCGCACCGCTTCATGCTTCCGCTCGTGCACGTTCTCGTTCCATATCAAGACTCGTATGCTCATGATGGCTTCTCCTTTGCTGATTCAATTTATTTTTGCCGGAACGGGTTTGCCCCGCGGCAACCAAACGCCAGTGAGAATCCGGAACAAAAACATCCCGGCCAAGAAAAGCAAACCGGAAATGCGCCCGTTCCGCCGGGAGACCGCGCGCCGTTTCATGGAGCGGAACGGCTCTTGACAAATTTATGAACGGCCTGGGGGGTGACGCCCAGCAGGCGCGCGGCCGCGCTTTGGTTGCCGCGGGTTTGGGCAAGCGCTTTCTCCACCAGCCGGCGCCGCTGCCCGCTGATGTATGCTTCCAGGGAAAAATTCTCGTGCATGGGCGGCAGTTCCGCCTCGCCCGCGGGCGCCCCGGGCGCAAAATCCTCCGGTTCGAGAACGTCACGCGGAGAAAGGATGGCGGCGCGCTCGATGGCATTTCTCAAGTCCCGCACATTTCCCGGCCAAGGGCATGTTTCCAAAAAGCGGATTGCTTTCCGCGAGATGTGTTTCGGGTTTTTCAGGGAAACGTTGACGCGGTCGAGAAAATGCATGGCGAGCAGGGGGATGTCGCTGGCCCTTTCCCGCAGCGCGGGCAGGCGGACCTCTCCCACACGCAACCGGTAATAGAGGTCGCGCCGGAAAGTTCCGCGGGCCGCCTCGCTTTCGATGTCGCGGTTGGAAGCGGTGATGACGCGGACGGAGACGGGAACCGGGCGCGCCGTTCCCAGAGGTTCCACTAAACCATCCTCCACAACCCGCAGCAGCTTGGCCTGCACGGCCGGCGGCAGTTCTCCGATTTCGTCCAGGAAGAGCGATCCGCCGTCGGCTTGCTGGAACTTGCCGGACTGCTTGCGGACCGCGCCGGTGAAGGCCCCCTTTTCATGGCCGAAGAGCAGGCTCTCCGCCAGGGCTTCGGGCAAGGCGGCGGCGTTGACGACTTGGAATGGCCCATTGCGCCGGGAGCTTAACCGGTGAATAAACCGGGCAAACAGGTCTTTGCCGGTTCCTGTCTCCCCCAGCAGCAGCACGGGGGCTTCGTGAAGCGCCAGGGCCGCGGCGGTTTCGAGCGCCCGCCGGAAACTGGGATGTCCTCCAAGGCAGCCGGTCTCGGCGGCCAAATCATCCAAGAACACAGCCCCCGGCTCCTCGGCGCTTTCGGGGTCGGTCTCCGCGTAGGTGACATAACCGGCGGGCGCCTCGCCAGCGCGCAGCCGCGTGATGCGCGGCTTTTCCATGGACACGTAGTAGTGGGGCCGGGCTTCAAGGATTTTGGCGTCCAGTTCGCCGACGGCGGCCAGCCACAGCCACGCGGCGTGAATCTGGGGCGTTCCGGAAACCACCGAAACGAAATATTCGCGTCCGGCATCCTCTTCGCGCAGACGGGCGGCGGCCCGGCGCAGCTCGGTCACGACTTCGGAAAAGCGGGCCGGGTCGTTCAGGTTGAGCGTCTGAACCCGCAATTTGGTGTCCGGATAAGCCTCCTCAATGGCGCGCCGGGTCTCCCGCGTTTCTCTTTCCCGGTCGGGATAGGAAAGAAGAATGACCTGATCGAAAGAGCGGGCGCGCAAAAGCGCGAGAACAGGGCCGGGATGTTCCTCCCCGGCCACGGAGCCGGGAGTGAAAGGATCCTGCGGCCCGGCAAAAGTAAGCAACGTTTTCATACGTTAGGACGGAAACTTTGAAGGCAAGTTTCACAATTTTCAACCCTAATTCAAGCTTTTCTCTCCGCGAGTTCGTTCGGAGTCCCCGCGCCCCCGCTCCAAAAAATGAAATGCGGGTTCTGAAAACCATTTATGGAAAGGCAATTCAAGCCGTTTATCACTGATGTTTAAAGAAATCGAAGGACATGAGGTTCATTCCGGCATGAAATGTGCTGTCAATCAATGCTGCAGCGGACGGCGCGTCCGCCGGAAACCTTCATGAATAACGGGCAACCATGACGGGGCATTTGCTTTGGCCATTGCTGTATGGATTGGAATGCTGCGCTTTGGCGGCGCTGGCGGTTCGCTGGCGGTTGTTGCGCAAGCGGCGGCTGGAGATGGAAGCTCTTTTGGCCCGGTTGGAGGAGGTCCGGACAAACCGCGGCCATCCAAAAAAGAGCGGAGGAGATCCAGCGGCATCCGGAAAAAACCGGCTTGAGGAAAACGTTTTTTTGGCGTGGCGCCGGGATGAGAATGAGCGCCACCGCCTCCTGGCACTCGGGGTTCAGGACTGCGCTCTTTGTTTTCTGCGGATGGACGGCAGCATCCTCACGTGGAACGACGGCGCCCGGCGTTTGCACGGTTTTGAGGAAGCGGAAGCCCTTGGGCGGCATTTTTCACTGCTGCATCCGCCGCCGGAAAAAGAAACGGAGAAGCCGGAGGCGGAACTGCTCATCGCCCGGCACGATGGCCGTTACGAGGAGGAAGGCTGGCGTGTCCACAAGGACGGCTCGCGGCTGCGCGTTCAAGTCACCCTCAGCAAAATCATGGGTTCGGACGGCCGGGCGGCAGGGCTGGCCTACATGGCACGGAAGGCCGGCGGCGGGCGGGCGGCGCCCTGGCGCGAGACCTTGCGGGAAGAAAAAGCCGCGCGCGAGTTTATGCAAAACGGCATTCTCATGCTGGCCCACCAGCTGCGCAATCCTCTGGCCGTTATGATGCTTTCGCCTTATTTGGATGAGGTGGAAAAATGGAAACTTCAGCCCCGCGAAGAAGAAAAAGAGATAGCCCGCCTGCGGCTGGTCACCAGCAAAATGAAGAAGATCGTGGAAGACATTCAGCTTTTAGGCCGTTGGCAGACAGGGAAGTTTCCAGTGGCGCCCGCCCCGGTCCATCTGTCCGATTTTTGCCGCGTTCTGCTTGAAGAGGCCGCCGCCACTTACGATCCCGGACGCCGCATCACCTGCCGCCATCACGGCCCGGAAGAGGCATTTGAAGGAGATGAAAGGTGCCTGCGCCATCTGCTGGACAACCTGCTCGCCAACGCCTTGAAGTATTCCCCCCCTGGCGCGCCCGCGCGCCTGGAAACCTGGTGCGGCCCGGAAGAAACCGTCATTGAAGTCCATGACGAAGGGAGCGGCATCCCGCGGGAAGACCTGGAAAAGATTTTTACCCCGTTTTACCGGGCTGCCAATGCGGTCCGGAAGGAAGGCTTGGGTTTGGGGCTGGCCATCGCGCGGCAAATCGCCCGCCGGCACGGGGGCGAGGTCACGGTCCGCGGCGCGCCGGGCCGGGGGAGCGTCTTCACCGTCCGGCTGCCTTCGCGCCATTCCTAACGCGAGCGCTCCGCGCAGCTCGCCATTAGCCAGGAAAGAAAAGCCGTGTCCGCATCGAGTTGTTCCAGCGTTTTCACGGCTTGCTCCGTCAGTGTCCGCAGCTGTTCCCGCGCGGCCCCAAACCCGTGCGCGGAAACGTAAGTGTTTTTTTGGCGGCGGGCGTCCTGACCGCCGGGTTTGCCGGTTTCCAAGCTGCGCCCGGCGGCGTCGAGAAGGTCATCGGCAATCTGGTAGGCCAAGCCGAAACAACGTCCCGCCCTCCTTATAAGAGAGAAGGCTTTTTCCGGCGCCTCCGTCAAGAGCAAACCCGTGACCAGGGCGGCCTCGAACAACGCGGCGGTTTTGTGACGGTGGATAAAGTCCAGCTCTTCCGGAGTCACGGCGCGCCCTTCCCCTAACACATCCTCCATCTGGCCGGCGATCAGGCGGCGGCTGCCGGCGGCGGCGGACAATTCGCGGGACAGGGCGCTGGCCAGCGGCGGCATCTCCC
>CAZYUX010000016.1:14207-21612 GCA_964650745.1 uncultured Puniceicoccaceae bacterium | reverse complement strand
CGCCGATTAAAGTGGTACGCGAGCTGGGTTCAGAACGTCGTGAGACAGTTCGGTCCTCTATCCGCTGTGGGCGCAGGAAACTTGAGGGGTTCATTCCCCAGTACGAGAGGACCGGGAATGACGGACCGCTGGTGTTCCGGTTATGGCGTCAGCCGTAGCGCCGGGTAGCTAAGTCCGGAAGAGATAAGCGCTGAAAGCATCTAAGCGCCAAGCTCCTCCCAAGATAAGGTTTCCCGTTTCCGCCCTCCGGGGCGGAATGAAAGGGTCCTGGCAGACGACCAGGTAGATAGGCCGGAGGTGTAAGCGCGGCAACGTGTTGAGCCAACCGGTACTAATGACCCGTCCGGTTTGATTCCGCCTTTTTTTTTCAGCCGTTTCAGGCGCTTATATCACCCACAGGGAATTTTGGACCGCGGATTCGGTTTTGTTGTCCCGCCGGCTGTTTCTTTGCCGGCCTTGAATCCGGGGCTCGAAATTTATCAATTTCCGCGCTAAAGAGCGCGGCGGCTGGCGGCAAGGCTTGATCTCATGAAAGCCGCGCCCGGCGGAACCACTCTGGTGGCCGCAGGGGAGGGGAAATACCCGTTCCCATCCCGAACACGAGCGTCAAGCCCTCCACCGCCGATGGTAGTATGGCCTGATGCCATGCGAGAGTAGGTTGCCGCCAGGATTACGGCCCGCCAAGCCTTCACGGCTCCGGCGGGCCTTTTTTTATTATGACCCGTTTGATTTCGCGGAATTGCGCGCGGCGGCGATGCCGTTTTCGTCTAATATACAGCCGTTCTCGCGGAGGCCGGCCTGGAGGCTGGCGGCGTCCAGATCCTTGGGGGAACAGTCTTCCCGGATGGAGAGGGCCGCGGCTGTTCCGGCGGCTTCGCCCATGACACCGCACTGGGGCATGACGCGCAAGCTGCCCAGGGCCTCGTGCGCCGCGCTGGCGCACCGGCCCGCCACCCACAAGTTATCCCCCTCCAGCGGCACCATGACCCGGTAAGGGATTTGGTATTTGAACCCCTTTTCAGGCCGCCATGTCTTTTCATCCATCCCCGGTCCCTTGACATTATGGATATCTATGAAAAACGAACCATAACCGATGGAGTCTGGAAAGACGGCCTGCCGGACAACGTCTTCCCGCGTCAAAGTATAAAGCCCGCGGACGCGGCGGGACTCCCGCGTTCCCGCGGTGTTGGGAGTTGAAACCATGTGGCACTTCTCCATTCCGGGAATGTATTTCCGGTAAACCTCGATGGTTTCGTAAGCCTGCTTGCGGCCCTCGATGGTCGCGGCCGTCAAGTCCTCCGCGCTTATGGCGGAGACGCCGTTGATGTGGGTGAAGTTGACACCGACCTGGCCGGGCCGGGTGGGCGTCCACCACCAGCCCATGATATTTTTCTGGAACGGGCGCATGTCGCCGGCCTTTTGAGCCTTTTCCCAAACCTCCGCCAGCTGCCAGTCATTGCCGCGGAACCGGCGCACCTTTTCCCAGTCCACGCCGCCGATCGTGAACATGAGCGTCATGGGCTGGCACGCGCCCGACTCCTCGTCCCCGTAATCGTAAGAGCATCCGGCGGAGGCGGCAAGGTCACCGTCGCCCGTGCAGTCAATGACGCGCTTGGCTTTAATGACGCCCCGCCCCGTCTTGTTTTGAACGACCGCGCCGGCCGCCTTGCCGCCCTCCATCAGGGCTTCAGCGCAAAAAGTATGGTAAAGCAACCCGGCGCCGCATTCCGCGGCCATCTGTTCGAGAACGAGTTTCATGCCCTCGATCTCGAAATCGGCGTTGGAGTTATCGCATATGCCGTAACCGGCCCGGGCCACTCTTCGGGCCGCCTCCCAAAGGATGCCTCCAACAACGCGCGTGTCGTCCGCCCAGGCGGAAAAAAGACAGATGTGGCCGTGCCCGCCCGCCGTGGCGACGCCTCCCAGACAGTTGAACTGTTCGGCGATCAGTGTTTTGAACCCCCGCCGGGCGGCGGCGAAACCGGCACTTAAACCCGCCGGGCCGCCTCCCGCCACGAGAACATCCACCTCCCCGAAAACAGGAAGACGGTTCAAACACGACCGGCAGGATTTCGCTTTGTCATCTTTCATGGCGCTCACGGCTAAACCCGCAAAGCGCCCCTAGCAAGCCTTTTGCCGGATGCCGAGCCTTCGCTGGCGGCGCCATCCCCCCGCGGGAATCGTTCTCCGGTTCTTGCAATTTGGCCGGTTATTGCCAGAATTTAAGCATTCCTTTATGCCGATTTACGAATACTACTGCCCGGACAACCACAAAATTTATTCCTTCCACGCCAGGAGCCTGGCGCAAAGGGAAAAGACGCCGCGCTGTCCGGACAATCCCCGCCACCGGATGGTGAAGATCGTTTCCGGCTTCTCCATTACGGGCCGCGCCGCCCGCCGCGAAGAAGCGGAAAACGCCGCTCCGGAAGACGACCCCCGCATGGAAGCCGCCATGGCGCAGGTGACCTCCGAAATGTCGGCCCTTGACGAGGAAAATCCGGACCCTCGGCAAATAGGCCGCCTAATGCGCCGCATGAGCGAAATGTCAGGCGAAAAAATACCGCCTGAAATGGAGGAAATCACAAAACGCCTGGAAGCCGGCGAAGACCCGGAAAAACTCGAAGAACAATTCGGAGACTTGGCCGATGACCTTATGGACAGCGAAGCAGGAGAAGATGAGATGCCGCCCGGGAAGAACAAACCGGGCCGCCACCGCGCCGCGCCGCCCGCCCGCGACCCCGCCCTCTACGATTTAGCGGATTACATCTAATCCCTCGTCAGCCCTTCCCCATGGAAAAAGCTTTCAAACACCGCGTCAACGCCGGCAAAACCGCGGTCCTCAACCAAGTTGACATTTTCCACAACCTCTTCGCGCAAGTGCACTCCGAATGGAAAGAAGACGACAGCCGCGTCACCTTCGCCGATTTCTCCATCTCGGAAAACATCTCCCGCGCGTTGCGCAACGATTTTCCGCGTGACGATTTTTTTTCGGAGGAATCCATGCCCGGCGACGAAGGCTGGCCTCTGAACGGCGGCTACGCCTGGGTGCTGGACCCGATTGACGGCACCAACAACTACGCCCTCGGCCTGCCCGTCTGCGCCATCTCCCTCGCCCTCTTAAAAGAAGGCGTGCCCGTTTACGGTTTCATCTACGACCTGAGCCGCCGCCGCCTTCTTCACGGCGGGCCGGGTTTGGGCCTGCGGGACGGCTCCCGCAAAACCTCCGTCAAAACATCCCCGCCCGGCGCCCAAAGCCTCGTGGGCCTGCACTTTCCCCTGAATGAAGAAGACTGCCGCTTCCTCCGCCCCCTCATGACCCAATACCGCGTCCGCTCTCTCGGCAGCGCCGCCCTCAACCTCGCTTACGCCGCCGCCGGCATCCTCGACGGCTGCGTGGACTTCAAAGTCAAAGTCTGGGACATCGCCGCCGCCCACGCTTTGATCCTGGCCGGGGGCGGCCAATTTCATTTTATCGAAGAACCCGTTTTCCCGCTGCGGATCTTCCAGATAAACGCGCCCCCCATCCGCTGCTACGCTGGCAGCCCACCCTTCTGCGAGTGGGTTGCCGGCATGTTGTTACAGCCGAACCTCGAACCAGCGCGCAAAACCCTTTCGCGCCGCTAACCCTTCTGAACCGGAGCTTCCGCCGCCGGCTTACGCGCCGTCCCCCTTTAACTCAAACCCAACGCCCGCGCGCCGCGCATCAATTGAACCTGTTACGGTTTCCCCTCTTTCCCGCTCGGACGCGGCTTCCCTCTTTTGCGCGCCAGCTCGCGGAGGTTTTCCACCGGGTCCGTTTCGTCCACGATTTCCCTGCCCAAAAGAGTCTCCAGCAAATCCTCAAGCGTCACGATCCCCGACAGGCTGCCGTATTCATCGGCCACCAGCGCCATGTGTTGATGTTTCTTGATCAGGCCCTCCAGCGAATCCCCGGCATTGGCCGCCTCCGGCAGAATCGGAATGGGCCGGGCCAGAGCCTTTAAAGTCTTGACCCCCTCATTCGCTAACACCGCTTCGGCAATGGCCAGCCGCGAGACATAGCCCGTCACGTCCTCCGTGTCCTTCCTATAAACCGGAATGCGCGAGAACGGAATGGGACGGTGTTTCGCCAGCGCCTCCCCGGCCGTCATGTCCTGCGGCAGTGAAAAGACGACCGTGCGCGGCGTCAGCACTTCGCATATCGGTGTCGAGGACAAAGCGATCAAGTTCGCCGCAATACGGTATTCCTGCTTGCGGAGCGTCCCGCTATCCTGGCCGAGCCGGATCGCCGCCAGCAGTTCGGCGCGGCTGACGCGCTCCTCGCGCCTCTGATAGCCCAGCGCCCGGTTGCACCATTCCAGCGGAATGATCACCGGATAGCAGATCCAGATAATCGCGCGAACGCACAACGCTGCGGGCAGGGCGAGTTTCTTGGCGTGCGCCGCCCCCAAAGTCTTCGGAATGATCTCGCTGAAGACGAGAATCAGCAACGTCATGACCGCGCTGGCGGCGCCGACCGCCCTGCTGCCGAAAACGGCGGCGGCCTGCGCCCCGACTCCCGCCGCGCCGACGGTGTGGGCGACGGTGTTCAGCGTCAGGATCGCCGCCAGCGGCCGGTCAATATTATTTTTCATTTCGCGCAGGACGCGCCCCAAGCGCGCTCCGCCAAAAAGCAAATGAATAGGCGGTATGCTTTGAAATCCGGAAAGATGGAAAATGGAACCGGGCCGGTCATTTTGCCGCCGGTTTTCCAGGACGGCTGGTTTCCGGTTGATTGTCACGACAAGGCGGGCAGACTTGGAAAAGATAAAGATTGCGGCAAGAGGGATTTGCCATTGAGTGGGAGACAGCCAGGAGAAAATCATGAAGATAATTCCTTACAAGTATGAAAACGAACTGCCGGTGGCGGGCGAGGCGGACGTGATTGTCTGCGGCGGCGGTCCGGGAGGTATCGGCGCGGCGGTGATGGCGGCCCGGGCCGGCGCCAGGACATTGCTGATCGAGCGTTACGGCTTCCTCGGCGGCATGGCCACGGCGGGCGAGGTTCACCCCTTCATGCCCAACCACGTGGACGGAAAACCCCTGGACCAGCCCGTTTACACGGATTGGACAGGGAAAATCGCCGCGCTTTGGCCGCCCAAAGAAGCGGACCGGGACATCCCGAAGGAGGCCGCGATGCTGGCTGCCGAGGAGCTTTGCCTCGAAGCCGGCGTTGAGTTGCTCTACCACCACCACTGCTTTGACGTTGTCCGGAAAAACGGCGCGGCCGAAAGCCTCATCCTTTTCTCCAAGTCCGGCCTGTCCGCCGCGCGGGCCAGAATCTTCATTGACTGCACAGGCGACGGCGATCTCGCCGCCCTCGCCGGATGCGAGTTCGAGATGGGCGGCCCCGCCGGCCACTGCCAGCCCCTCACCCTCTGCTTCAAACTCTGCGGCGTGGATAAGTCGAGGATGCCCCCGCGGGAGGAAATCAACCGCCAGTATGATGACGCCAGAGAAAAGGGCGAACTCGAGTGCCCCCGGCAAAACGTGCTCTACTTCAACTGGCTGCAAGACGACGTCGTCCACTTCAACACCACCCGCGTGATCCAAAAAAACGCCGTCAACGCCCGGGAGCTTTCCCAAGCCGAAATCGAAGGGCGCAAGCAGCTGCGGCAGTATCTGGAATTCTTCCGCAAACGCATTCCCGGCTTCGAGAAAGCCCAGCTGCATTCCACCGGCCACCACATTGGCGTGCGCGAAACACGCCGCATCAAAGGCATCAATTACATCACACGCGAAGCTTTCGAAAAAGCGCTGAAGTTCCCCGACGGCATCGCCCGTGTGCGCTATCCTATTGATATTCACAACCCCGGCGGCAGCGGCACGGAAATCGTCCACATGCCGGAGGGCGACTGGTATGAAATCCCCTACGGCTGCATCGTGGCCAGGGACGCGGACAACCTCCTCGTCGGCGGGCGGCCCATCTCGGTGGACCACGCCATCCACGGCAGCATGAGGGTGATGCCCCCCGCCTGCTCCGTCGGCCAGGCCGCCGGAATGGCCGCCGCCATGGCCGCCGAAAAAGGCCGCGCCCCCAGGGACCTCGACGGGACTGAAGTCCGCGCGCGGCTGCGGGACCGGGGGGCCTGGCTGTGACAGGGAACCGCGGTTAACAGCGCAGTTGTTTCATGCAGGAGATTCCCGACATCACGCCGTTCCGCCGCCGCTACGAAGAGATTGACGCGGAAATGACGCGGCCGGATTTTTACCAAGATGGCCGCCGGGCCGCCCGGCTGGCGCGCGAGCACCGGAAACTGGGCCAGCTGCTCCAATCCTTCAATGAGCTTGAAAAAATACGCGGCGAGATTGCCGGGCACGAAGCCTTGGCGGAGGACGCGCGGAGCGGCTCCGATCTGCAAAACCTTGCCCGTGAAGAATTGCCCGGCCTGCGCGAAAAATATGACAAATTCCGCCGGGAAACGCTCCTGGCCATGATCCCGCCGGACCCGGGCAGCTCCCGCAACACCGTCATCGAAATCCGCGCCGGCACGGGGGGTGAAGAGGCGGCGCTCTTCGCCGGGGACCTTTACCGGATGTATTGCCGGTTCGCCGAGCAAAAGGGCTGGCGCGCCGAAACCCTGGGCGGCAGCCCTTCCGAAGCCGGCGGTTACAAGGAAATCGCCTTCATCGTCCGCGGCGACGATGTCTATAAGATGCTCAAGTTCGAAAGCGGCGTGCACCGTGTCCAGCGCGTGCCAGTGACGGAGGCCGGGGGGCGCGTCCACACGTCCGCCGCCACTGTCGCCGTGCTGCCCGAAGCCGAGGAAGTGGAAGCCGCCGTTGCGCCCGAGGATTTGGAAATCTCCGTCGCCCGCGCCAGCGGTCCGGGGGGGCAAGGCGTCAACACCACCGATTCGGCGGTCCAGATAATGCACAAACCCACAGGTTTGATCGTGCGGTGCGCCGACGAGCGCTCCCAGCTGAAAAACAAAAACAAAGCCATGACCGTCCTGCGCGCCCGCCTGCTGGAGCAAAAACGCCGCGAAGAAGAAGCCAAATACGCCGCCCGGCGAAAAAACCAAGTCGGCAGCGGCGACCGCTCCGAACGCATCCGCACCTATAATTTCCCTCAAAACCGTTTGACGGACCACCGCATCGGCCTGACCCTCTATAACCTGCCCGAAATCATGGAGGGCAATCTCGGAAGTGTTGTGGAAGCCCTCCGCCAGGCGGGCCAGGAAGAAGAAATTAAAAACCTGCTCAAAGCGGATGATTTGGAGAACTGATTTGTTTTACCCGCCGCTGTCCGATACGGGATTATCAATAGAGAAAGAGGGCCTGAACAGGGTCTTGAGGGCCGGCGAGGATGGCTTGACGTCAAGTTGCGGGAATTTACCCCGCCATTGGCGAAAAGCTTTGCCAGGATCACTCCGCCGAAATAGAT
>CAZYUX010000016.1:0-14197 GCA_964650745.1 uncultured Puniceicoccaceae bacterium | reverse complement strand
GAGGGAGAAGAGGATATCACTGGCGAAGTGGCAGCCTTGGGACATTCGCGCGGCGCCGGTCAATCCGCCCCAAATCAAACCCGCCGTCATAAAGGCCCGGGCCGTGTTTGGACGCCTTTGGCGGAGAAAGAAAAAAGGGGCCATGAGAAAGAAGCCGATCCCGGCGTGTCCGGACGGGAAGGACCGGTCCTTCGGGCGGCCGCTCATCGAGAGGACGGGAACGAACGGGTGTTCGCCGCCGAATTCGATGACGTCTTTTGGGTGGGTGCGGTTATAGTGGTCTTTGAAAACGAAGTTGATCAGGACACCCGGGATCAGAGCCGCGTAGAGAGCGAGGAAAAACCCGGCTTTGCGCCAGGAGCGCAACCGGCTGAACCGAAAACTGATCAGGCCCGCGAGGAAGGCCCCGATACCGAGCGCGTTGCCCGGCCACGGCCCGAAGCGGTAAAAAAACAAAGCCGCTGAAGCGCCCTCCCCCGCCCAGCCTTTTTCCGGATCATAAAAAAGCGCGGAGATGCGCAAATCCCAGTCTGTCCAGCGGAAGAGCGCCGCCGCCGCGAGCCACAGCCCAAGCGGAAAGTAGATGAGCCGCAACCGTGTCCGGCGCTCCGGTTTGCCATTTTCCATGCCCGCCATAAAAGCAAGGCGGGCGGCAAATGCACGGATAATTTCGGTAAAAGCTGGACTTGCTGGCCCTTTCCGCCATACCAGCCGGATATGAGCGGTTTGCTGGTTGCATGGACAACCGTGGAGAAGATGGAAGATGCCAAGCGCCTTGCGGCTGGCGCGGTGCGGAACAAGATGGCGGCCTGCGCTCAGATCGAAGGGCCGGTGGTCTCGCTTTACACATGGAAGGGCAAAACCGAAACGGCTCCCGAATTCCGCGTCGTGTACAAATTTCCCCTTGCAACAGCGGAGCGGCTGGCCGGGTGGGTGCGGGAAACCCACCCCTATGAGACTCCCGAATGGATCGTTTTCCAGGCGGACTTTGTCCCGGCGGAATACCTGAACTGGGCCAGTGAAGTTTGTCAGTGACAGCGGTTCGGCGCGGCGCCGGCCCGGCCGGGCTGGCATTTCGCGCAGGATGCTGGAGCGGCCGCCAAGATTCAGCCGCAAGCTCCTTGTTGCCACCGCCCCGTCTTTTCATCAACATACAGTGTAAGAAATGGCCGAAACCGAACCAAGGCGGGCGAAAGCCGGCGCGTCCAAAAAGCGCGCGGTATTGTTTTTGGCGCTTTCGGCGGCGGCCGCGGGTTTGGGGGTTTATCTGTTTCTGCCTTCGTTGTGGCGGCTTCTGGCTTTGAAATATCTGCGGGATCTGGAGCTGGAATACGTGGATCTGGCGGTGGACGGGGTAAGCCCTTTTTATGCCCGCGCCTCCATGCTGGCCCTAAAGCACGGCCCGTTCAACCTCTACGCCAAGGGCATCGAGGCGGAATTCTCTCCTCTTGAACTCTTCCGGGAAAACCGCTTGCGCGCCGTTTCGGTGGACAACCTGGCCCTCACCGTCAACCTGGCCGAGCTGAAAAGCTGGCAGCGCGCCGCCGCGGCCCGGGAAGAGCGCGAAAGGGCGGTTCCGGCCCTGCCCCTGGAGATTCAAGAAGCGGGGATCAAGGAAGGACTGCTTGATATTCAAGCAGGAGAACAAAAAAGGCAAATTCACTTTACGGCGGCCATGGAAAACGAAGCCGGGGCATGGGACATTTCCTTGCTTTGCCGCGAGGGGGCGTCGCGCCTGCTGGTTTTCGGCCCGGTTAATCCGGCCTCCGGGGGAGCCGCGCTGCAAGTGGACGGGATTGCGGCGGATCCGCTCTCATGGCTTAAGCTTCTGGAAAAGCATTCCTTGGCGCAAGTGCCCCGCTCCGTCAAGCTGAAGGCGGACCGGGTGGATTTCGAGGGCATGGCCTTGTGGGAACAAGGATCCCTGCAAAAATGGGGCGGTTTGGCGGAAATCAAATCCTTCCGCGGCTCCTTTCCGGGCGGTTTTTTTGACTTCCCGAAAATCGTCCTGGGCGGAAACGGGGCGCCGGGAAAGCGTCCGGCTATGAACTTGGCCTTCAACGCCGATGTCGTCCGCTGGCACGGTTTCAACATTGAGCAATTCACCGGCATCATAAACAGGGATGAGCAAGGATGGGCCCGCGGAGAGATGCCGGACACGATTTTGCGTTACGGCGATTGGGCCAAGGCCCGGTTTTCGCTCGCCTTCGACTATGACGCCCGGCAGGGCTGGGCGGAAGGCCGGGGGCAAGCGGAGGCCTCTTTCAAGGAACTGGAAATCAGCGGGCATCCCCTGGATCCTTTCACCGTGAAAGCGGAGGGAAACGCCAGGGAAACATCAGTGGCCGTGGAGCGGCTTTCGCTGCCCTCTTTTCCTTATGCCGAACTGAAGGACTTGCGCGGCCTGCTGAAAAACATCATCAGCGAAACCCCCGCGTTCAACGCCGCGGCCACCCTGATGCTCAACCTGCCCGGACTGAAGGAAGGGGAAACGGCCCTCTGGCCGGCGGATTGCCGGTTTGCCCTGGAAAAACAAAGAGCCGGCTATTCAGCGGAGGTTTCCCTGCGCAACGAAGACCAGCAACTGGCCTGCAAAATCGGGGACTACAAGCTCAACACCCGTGCCGAAGGGCAAGCCAGCCTGACTTTTGACGGCAAGAACATCGGCCAGGTCATCGAGTGCCGGACCGGCAATTTCTGGCTGGAACGCAACCGCAACCGGCTCGTTGTGCCCAAGGGAGAACTCTACTTTGCGGCCGGCCCCGTTCCCGTCGCCGAAATAAAAGCCCTGTTCGAAAAAGACACCCTCCACCCCGGGGATCTGCTTTCATATGCGGACAAGTTTATTCTGCGGCTGGCTTTGGACGGAGGCCATGCCGCTCTGGGAGAGGATTGCAGCGTGAAAAATTTCCGCTTCACGGCCGGCACTCCCGCATCCCCCGGCAAGGCGGGTCACTGGCTGGAAACGGCTTTCACCGCCGAAAATTTTCAGTGCCGCGGGCATGAGGCGGGAGATCTGAAAATCGAAGCCGAAGTGGACCGGCAACAAATGCGGACAGAGGCTTCCGGCCTTTATTCGCTTTCCGCGATTCCTTTCCGCATCAACCAAACGGTGGACTGGAGCGGGGTGGACGTGACGGCCCGGGGCGGCATTAAAGCCGGGCCGCATTTCCTCGTCAGCGCCACTCTTTTCGGGCCCTTTCTTCCAGAATACGCCGGCATGGCCGCAACCGGAGAGGCCGCGCTCGAAGCCCGCACCAGCTGCGATTCATTAGGACTGAACAGCCAAGGCCTTCCCGATTTGAGCCATGCCGACGCCCAGGTGCGGCTGAATCTGCGCAACTGCGATCTTGTCTCCCCGGAACTGAACTTCCAGGCTTACGGGATCAACACCCGTCTGGAATTCCTCTCCCTGCGGCACCCCCGCACCAAGGGGACGCAGAAAATCCACGCCGGGGAAGTGCATTCGGGCGATTTTCACAACGAAAACATCACTGTGGAATTCGAACAGCTTGGCCCGCGCAAGTTTGTGCTCAAACATTTTGAGACCGCCTGGTGCGGAGGCATGATTCTCGCCGCCGGCCCGGTTGAGTTCGACCCGGCCGAGCCGGATTTCACGGTTGAGCTCCTGGCCAGCGGCATCGAGGTGGAAAAGGTTCTGGCCATGTTTTCCCGGCAGCCCTTCGAGGCCGGAGGCAAGATGGACGGCGCTTTCACGCTGCATTATGATGAAAATGGGATGCGTCCCCTCCAGGGCCGGCTGCGCTTGCAAACCGGCACCCAAGGATATTTAAGCTTCCGGGAAGCCGCCTGGTTCATCGATGCCCTGAAACAAAGGGCGCCCGAATCCGCGGAGAAAATCGGCTACGTCGGCGAAGCCCTCAAGGAGATGCTGCTCAAAAAATTGACCATAACCCTCCACGACCCCGCCCGTCCGGACGTCAACACATTCATCCGCATCGAAGGCAAAACCCTGACCCCCAACATCGAAGCCGAGGACATTGTCCTGAACATTCCCATTCAGATTGACTACAGGAAACAGCTGAATTGGGGTCCTTTGAAGGAGCTTTACAAGCTTATGGGCAAATAAAAGTTGTCTCCGCCGAAAATTTTCTCCTGAAATACACCTATGAAACGGAAACATTGGATGGTTGCCGGTGCCGTTGTGTTATGGGCGGCCCTCTCTGGCGGGTGCAAACACACCGCAGAAGTCAAGCCCATCAAAATCGAGCCGATCCACATCACTCTGGACGTCAACGTCAAGGTGGATCAGGAACTGGACGATTTTTTCGGCGACATTGACGCCGCATCGGACACCATGCAACCCGCCCGAAAACTCAATGATGAAGAGCAATGAATAAAAAGACAAATGCTTTTTACGCGCTTCTGTTCATAACCGTCTTTCTCACCGGCGGCGTGTTGCTGGCGCAAAGCGCGGCATTAAAAAAACGCATGGAAGCCCGGCGTCCGGCGGTGGACGCCCTGCTGGCCAAAGGAGCGGCCGGAGAAAACAACCAGGGCTTTCTGGCCCCGCGGGGCGCGTTGCATCCGGATGAGGAAAAAATCCTGCGGGAGGAAAACCGGGACCGGCGCGAGGTTTACCAGGCCATCGCCCGCAAGACCGGCGAATCCGCCGCCGCCGTGGGCCGCCACCGCGCCGCCCAGATCGCAAAACGCGCCAAGCCCGGGGTCTGGCTCCAGGACGCCCGCGGCAAGTGGTATCAGAAAAAATAATGGCCGCGGCGGCGGCGCCGCCGCCGGTTTTAAAGAGCCTGATGCGATTAGGCCCGGTCCAGCTGCGGGCCTTGCAGGCTCCAGCCGCCGCGCCGCTTCCGGGGGCGGCTTCCCAAGACCCGCGCCAAGCCAGCCTTGACAAGGCGTCCTGCAATCCGAAACTGCCCGCGAAAGGCGTCACGGGTTTCTCCGCCATTTGCGGGGGAGGCGAATCACGGAAAACGGGCTGAAAGGCAATCATCATGAAAAAAGGAAAAAAAACTCCGCCTAATATTGTTTTCTTTTTCACCGACCAGCAGCGGTGGGACTCAATGGGGCTGCACGGGAACCCTCTGGACTTGACACCGAACCTGGACCGCATGGCCCGCGAGGGCACGCACCTGAAGCACTGCTTCACCCCTCAGCCGGTTTGCGGCCCGGCCCGGTCCGTCCTGCAGAGCGGCGTATATGCCACGGAGACGGGCTGCTTCCGCAACGGCATCGCCCTGCCAACGAATATTGCTGCCTTGGCCAAACGGTTCAACCATGCCGGATACCAGACCGCCTACATCGGCAAATGGCACCTCGCCGGCTCGGAAAACCGGCCCGGCGCCGTCCCGAAGAAATACCGCGGCGGCTACGATTACTGGCTGGGCGCCGAGGTGCTCGAGTTCACTTCCGAACCGTATCACACCGTCGTCTATGACAATAACAACAAGCCGGTGGAACTGCCGGGATACCGTGTGGACGCCCTGGCCGACGCCGCCATCCGCTACATTGACGGGCACAAGAACAAACCGTTCTTCCTCTTCCTCTCATTCCTCGAGCCGCACCACCAGAATCACCTCGACGACTACCCCCCGCCCGACGGCTACCGTGAGCGTTACGCCGGCAAATGGACGCCCCCCGACCTGGCCGCCCTGGGAGGCTCCTCCCAGCAGCACCTTGGCGGCTACTGGGGGATGGTGAAACGCCTCGACGAGGCCTTGGGCCGCCTGCTCGACGCTCTCAAGAGCATGGGCTTGCGGGAAAACACCATCGTCGTCTTCACATCCGACCACGGCTGCCATTTCAAAACCCGCAATGGCGAATACAAACGCTCCTGCCACGACAGCTCGCTCCGTGTCCCCGGCGCAATATGCGGGCCGGGCTTCGACCGAGGCGGAGAGGTCCAGGAACTCGTCAGCCTGATTGACCTTCCGCCGACACTGCTGGACGCCGCGGGCATCCCCGTCCCAAACAAGATGAAAGGGCGCTCCCTCTTGCGGCTGTTGCGGGGAGAAGACGACAGCTGGCCGGACGACGTCTTCGCGCAAATCAGCGAGGCGGAAATCGGCCGGGCCGTCCGCACCCGGCGCTGGAAATATGCCGTCCGCGCCCCGGGCAGCGAAAAAAACCATAAAGGGGGACAGGAGCCCGGCGCCAAGCGCTACCAGGAGGCCTTTCTTTACGATCTGCGATGCGATCCGTACGAGTTGAACAACTTGATCGGCCTTAATTCGCATGATAAAGTGGCGGCCCGGATGCGGCAGCGGCTGCTGGCCCGGATGAAGGAAGCTGGAGAGGCCAGATCCGTCATCGTCAAAGCTCCTTCGCGCCACGGGGGCCAGCGCCGAGCCGGCCCCGAAGAAGTGGAAGCCTGACCGGCCGCGTCCACCCGGAATTCAATTAGCTCCAGCCAGGGACTTCAGCTTGGCCTCAAAGTGGTTGACGGCCTTGTTCCAGGAGATAGTGCGGGCGGTGACACGGGCGGAATGACGCAGGTCGGGCCATTCCTCCCGCCGCCTGGCAATCCGCCGGGCGGCTTCAACGAATTGTTTTTCCTCGTTATAGGGCACGGAGACGCCGTTGAGGTTGTTGCGGATGTATTGCCCGGCAGCGGCATAATCATAGGCTAAAACCACCAGACCGCTCGCCATGGCTTCAGTAACGACATTCCCGAATGTCTCCGTGACGCTGGCAAAAACGAAAACGTCCCCCGACGCGTAATGCCGGGCCAGGTCTTCGCCTTTTTTCATTCCGGTGAAGATGAAGTCCGGGTGCTGGGCCTGGAGTTTTTCCCGCTCCGGCCCGTCGCCGACCAGCACGCATTTCAATTCGGGGCATTCTTCCCGCATGGCCAGGAAGCTTTTAACGGTCAGGGAAAGGTTTTTTTCTCCGGCGATGCGCCCGGCGTAGATGGCCGCCGGATCGTCGTCATTGAGGCCCCATTTTTTGCGCAGTTCGGGATCCCGGCGGTCCGGAGAAAAAAGTTGAGTGTCCACTCCCCGGCCAAGGATTTCCAGGTTTTTGAAACCGTCTTTGGCCAGAACCTCTCGCAAGTCCGCCGAGGGGACGAAGGTGGCGCGGGTGCGGTTGTGGACGAAGCGCAGCCAGGCCAGCATGACGCGTGTGAGCCGCCCGAATCCGTAGTGCTTGCCGTAGCTGTGGTAATTGGTGTGGAAGCCCGAGATGACGGGTATCCCCATCAGGTTGGCGGCCCGCACCGCGCTCCAGCCCAGCGGGCCTTCGGTAACAACGTGGACGATTTCCGGCCGTTCGATGTTCCAGTGCTGGATGAGGCGGCGGGCGGCGGGCAGCCCGGCGTGCAGGCCTTTATACCGGGGAAGGGATATGCCGGGCAGCGTCCATTCGGGAACGGTCCCGTTGATCTTCGGGTTGTCCTGCCGGTGCTGGCGGGGGCGGATGACGAGGATTTTGTGGCCGCGCTCCGAAAGGGCGCTGACAAGGCGGTGGATGGTCATCGCCACGCCGTTGACTTCCGGAGGGTAAGTCTCCGTTATGATATGAATGCGCATGGATGGAGCCGTGTCATCCGGCAAACAAAAATAATTATCTGGAAAGCGGCGGCATGGCCGCCGGGTAAATTACAGGTGATTCACGATTCAGACCGGCCGGCCGCGAAAGGCAATATAAAAATAAATAAAGGTTGGATTTTTTGCCGGGCCGCAAAGAGTCTCTTTTTTAACGAAAACCGGCATTGGCCAGCAAATGGCGAAACTCCTGCATTTTCTGATTGGCCCCACGGCGGTGGGCAAGACCCAAATGAGCCTGGACTGGGCCGAGGCCCGCGGGGCGGAAATCCTTTCCTGCGACTCACTGCTTTTTTACCGGGGCATGGACATCGGCACCGCCAAACCCGCCTTGGATGACCGCCGGAGGGTGCCCCATCACGGCATAGACGTGGTTCCCGTCTCCCGGCGTTTTTCCGTGGGCGAGTATATCCGGCTGGCCCGGCGGCGCGTCAGAGACATCCTGGGACGGGGCAAAGCGGTGCTGGTCACGGGCGGCAGCGGCTTCTACCTGAAGGCTTTTTTCACCCCTGTCATGGACGACCTGGAGATTGCTCCGGAGCTGCGGCGCCGGGCCGAAACCATATGGCAAAGAGAAGGCCTGCCGGGATGGCAAAAGATCCTGCTGGAGTTAAACCCCCAAGGGGACAGTGAGCTGGACTGGAACAACCCCCGCCGGGTCCGGAACGCGCTTCTGCGCTGCCTGGCATCAGGGCGCACGCTCCAAGAACTGCGGGAGGACTTCGCCCGGAGAAAGCCGCCCTTCGCCGGGTATGAAAAACACGTCTGCCTGATCAGCCGCTCCCGCGCGGACTTGCACGAGCGGGCCGCCCGCCGCGTCCGGGCCATGCTCGACGCGGGCTTGATCGGGGAAGTCCGTTTTCTCATGAAGGAAGGTCTGGAACAAAACACCAGCGCCGCTTCCGCCATCGGCTACCGCGAGACCCTTGCTTTTTTAAAAGGCGAACTTCCCCGTGAAGGGCTGGAAACCGCCATTCTGCAAAACACCCGCCGTCTCATCCGCAAGCAAACCACCTGGTTCAAAACCCAAATCCCCGTTCACCGCGTTCTGCGCCTTCCGTCCGGGGACCCGTCCCGTCTTTTTCCTTAATCCTGATGTTTGCCTGCGTGAAATACCAAGGCCGGCCAAGGATTATGTTTGTGCCATGCGGCTCATTGCCGGATAATGGCTCCTTCGGATGGAACAGCGGCTGAACATAAGAAAAATCCGGCAAACGGAATTGGCGGAGCGATGAGAAAACTGCCGCAACGGTGGGGGGTCATGGCCTTGGGCGTGTTGCTGGCCGCGCTGACTTCGGATGGCATCAGCTACGAGTCGCCGGGCGCTCTCCTGTTGGCCGTCGTTATTTTAAGCTTCTTCAATGTCATCCTGAAACCGGCGCTGATTTTTCTCGCGCTGCCGTTTGTCATTTTAAGCCTGGGCACGGGGATCCTTTTCATCAACGCCCTGCTGTTCTATTTCGCCGGCAAGCTGGTCGGGGGGTTCGAAGTGGCCGGTTTCTGGTCCGCGCTTTGGGGTGCGCTCATCGTCAGCCTGACCCACCTGATAGTAACGGTCTTTCTCTATGACCGCCGGGACCGGAGCCGCGAACAGACATTCGTTATCCGGCATAAAAAGGGGGCCAGGGACACGGGTGATGACGTGATTGACATCTGACGCTCAAGCCGCCCGAATAGCGCGGCCAGAGGGTGAAATGAAGACAAATGCCTGACGAACTGTATTATAAGACGGCGGAGGAACTTGGCGTGCTGCTGGAGAGGCGGGCGCTCTCGGCGGTGGATTTGCTGAAGGCGGTTATCGGGCGCGTGAAGGCCGTCGAGGAAAAGGTGGGGGCGTTTTTGAGCTGCAACGAGAAGGACGCCCTTGCCCAGGCGCAAGCTTCGGATGAGCGCCGGGCCAGGGGCGAAGCGCTGGGGCCGCTGGACGGCATCCCCGTCGCCGTCAAAGACGTCATCGCGGTGAAAGGCCAGCCCCTGACGTGCGCCAGCCGGATGCTTGAAAATTTTATTTCCCCTTATGACGCCTCATGCATCGCGCGCTTGAAAAAAACCGGGGCGGTGCTGTGGGGGCGTCTGAACATGGACGAGTTCGCCATGGGGTCCTCGACCGAGAATTCGGCCTTCAAAGTGACGTCGAACCCGTGGGATTTGGCCCGGGTGCCGGGAGGCTCAAGCGGGGGCGGGGCGGCGGCCTTGGCGGCGGGGGAAACGATCCTGGCTCTGGGCAGCGACACCGGCGGCTCAATCCGCCAGCCTGCGGCCTGGTGTGGCGTGGCCGGTTTAAAACCCACATACGGGCTGGTCAGCCGTTACGGCCTGGTGGCCTACGCGTCCTCTCTCGACCAGATCGGCCCGATGGGCCGGAGCGCCGGGGACTTGGCATTGCTCCTGCAAGGCATCGCAGGCCACGATCCGCTCGATTCCACCTCCCTGAAAACGGACATCCCCGATTACCGCGCCGCCACTGAGAAACGGAAACCATGGAAGCTGGGGGTGCCCAAAGAGTATTTCGGCGAGGGTCTCCATCCGGAAATCCGCGCCGCCATCGAACAGGCCATCGAGTTTTACAAAAGCGGCGGGTGTGAAATCGCGGAAATCTCACTGCCCCACACCGATCTGGCCATTCCGGTTTATTACATCATCGCCACGGCGGAGGCGTCCTCAAACCTGGCCCGTTACGACGGCGTCCGCTACACCCGCCGGAGCCCTGACGTCAAAGACGCCGTGGACTTGTATTTCCAAACGCGCGGTGACGCCTTCGGCCGGGAGGTTAAGCGCCGCGTCATCCTCGGCACTTATGCGCTCAGCAGCGGCTACTACGACGCCTATTACCTGCGCGCCCAGAAAGTCCGCACCCTCATCCGCAACGGTTTTATGCGGGCGTTTGAGGCATCGGACGCCATTCTGACGCCGGTCACACCCGCGCCGCCCTTTAAAAAAGGAGAAAAGGTGGACGATCCCCTCGCCATGTATCTGGGGGATGTCTACACCATCTCCGCCAACCTGGCCGGTCTGCCCGCCGCCGCCATCCCTTGCGGCTTCATGAAGAATCCCAAGCTCCCCATCGGCCTGCAAATCATCGGCCGGCCTTTCCAGGAAAGCGTTCTGCTGGCTCTCGCGCGCCGGTTCGGGGCCGCGCGCGGCCGCAACCGCCAGCGTCCGGAACTTTAACATGCGCGCGCGGGTTGCTCCTCCGGCGGCCGAATCCGGGGTTTACAAACAGGGAAATGAGGTTACGATGAAGTGTTGATCAAATCACCGGGACCGCGCGGGCATGGAGCCATACGAGCTGACAGTCATGGAAAACGGAGGGGTGATGATGTGGCCTCTGGCCGCGCTGGCGGCGCTGGGGCTGGTGTTGTTTGCCGAGCGGCTCCTCTTTCTGCACAAAGGACAGATCCGGGCGGAGGATTTCCTGGCGGGGATTAAAAACGTGCTGCGCAAACGACGGCTGCTGGAGGCTTTGACGGTGTGCGAGGAAACGCCGGGGCCGGTGCCGCTGATTGTGAAGGCGGCATTGCTGCATCATGATGAAGGGGAAGCGGCAATGCGGCGGTCCATCCAGTCGGCGGCTTTAGTGGAAATTCCCTGCCTCGAACGGCGGGTGGGATCGCTGGCGGCCATTGCGAGCGCGGCGCCTCTCCTGGGTTTGCTGGGAACGGTGCTGGGCATGGCCAAGGCGTTCGGCGATTTGGCTGGAGAGGGAGCTTATGCCCACATGGGCGTGCTGGCCGCGGGATTGTCGGAAGCGCTGCTGTCAACGGCGGCGGGGCTGGTCACCGCGGTTCTGGCCAGCCTGGCCCATCATTTTCTGCACGGGCGCGTGCGGGCTCTGGTGCACGAGATGGAATATACGGGACATGAAATGATACAATTTATCCAGCGCGAAATGCCAGCGGACAGCGGGCTGGAAGAAACCGGAAAACATGCCGGATAATTCCCATTCCGCCGCCGCTGCGGAGGGCGGTTCCCGCCCGGCGGAAGAGCCGGAGCGGCTGGCCAGCCCCTTCAACTGGCAGGCCTTGTTGCGCCGCCCCCGCAGCCGCCCGGACCCCGTCCCTTTTCTGGACATCATCCTGATCGGCATTTTGTTCGCCATGGCGGGATCGCGGTTTCTTGTCGCCCCGGGGGTGCGGATTGATTTGCCCGAAGCCGGCCATCCGGCGGGCGGCGGCGTTCCGGCGGCGGCGGTCTTGACGGTTTGCCAGAACGACGCCGTGCTCTTCGGCGGGAACATCCATCCGCTGGCGTCCGCAGCCGCTCCGTTGCGCGAGTATGCGGCCAAACATGATCTGGGCGGCGCCGCTCTGCTTGTTAAAGCGGACCGGAACGTCGAAGTGCAAAAGATATTGACCGTATGCGAAGCGGCCCGGCAAGCGGGTTTCGGCAGTGTGCAAATCGCCGCCGAAGAGGAGTTGCCCCGGCGGAAGCTTTGGAACCGTGGAAAGTAAAGCGCCCAAACACAAGAAACAACGCCTGCCGCGCCCGCGCCTGCTGCTGGCGGCGCTGGGGGTGATGCTGCTGGGTTTTATGCTCTTGCATGTGGAATTGAAAACGCGTGAATTCCCAAAGGCGCCGGATGCTTTTATCCATTATCCGCCAGCGGGGGAGGAGTTTGGCGTATTGCGGGAGCAAGCCCTTCTGCTTGATTCCGCCCCTCTGTTTTTCCCCACCGCATGGAATGAGGCGGGGGATTACGACGGGATATCTCCCCAAGTCAAAGAAAGGGAATTGTTTCCGCCGTTTCCGGAAATCATCACCTTGCGCAACGATGAATTGCGCCCCGTCCCGGATGCGTTCGAGAAGGGCGCCCCCGGCGCCCGCACCGCTCTTAAGGCAGAATACTGGAACTTCTTCAGCCGGTTCGGGGAACAGCCGCGCACCCCCGTCAAATTGCCGGAAAGAAGCGGATATCTGGAAATATACCGGCTGGCGGACAATTCCCTGATCCGGCGGGAAGTCATGCCCCCCTCGTGGTCCTTGCCTGAAGGCGCCGGGTTGTGGACGCCCGCGGAGTTTCTCGCCGCCGTGGATCCCACCGGTTTGGCCGCCCCCCCCCTGTTAATCCAGGGCACCGGCCACGAAGAGGCCGACACCGCCCTGCGCGCTTACTTCCAGCGCCCTTTTTTCTTTGCCGGCTTCGATCCCGGGTATTACAAAATCATCCTCGGCCCGTGAAACATACAAAACCTGAAGCGGATCAAGTCAGGGGGCTTTGGCGCGGCCCCTCACATCGCGCCAGACTTTGGCGGTGCGGGCGGCCAAACCGGCCATCGTCACTTTCTGAAACCCGAGCATGTTAGGCTGAACCGTGTCGTTGAGCTTCGCGGCGAGGACGCCGCCGAAGTTTTTCCTCCCGGCCGCGGCCCCGGTGATCGAGCCCGCGGTGGCGCCGTTGCAGTCGGTGTCGAGACCACACATCACAGCGATTGCCGCGCTTTCCTCCGGTTTCATTTTTCCGTAAAAAAGACTCAGCACACAGATCAGAGCGTTGTTGATGGTATGGACGGCGTGCATTTCCTGAAACACTTCTTCAACCTTCTCCATGCAGGACTCGAAATCGCCGTGTTGATGAATCCATCCCAAACAATCCCGCACGGCCCGGGCCAAGCGGCAGCCGCGGGGAATTTCAGAGAGGCCGATCTCGACGAGTTTGGCGGGATCGGACTCGGCGAAAGCGGCGGCGATGATGGAGGCGAACATCATTTCGCCGTAGATGCCGTTGCGCTCATGGGTCCAGCAAGCGTCGCGCCACGCGAACTCAGCGGCGAGTTCGGGTTTGCCCGCGCAGGCCCATGCCCAGCCGTCGGCCCGGATTTGCGCGCCGATCCATTCCCGGCAGGGGTTGCGGAAGCGGCGGGTGAATTCCGGAGTGGCATGCCCTCCGCCGCACCGGCTGGTTTTGTTCTGAAAATTCAAAATCGCCTGCGCCTCGGCCGTGCAAATGGCCGTGACGGGAATGTGGCTGAGCCAGTAGCGTGCCACGTCATCCCATTTGAAACCCGGCCCGTGTTGTTCGAGGACACCCAAACCCGTCAGCGAATAGTGGATATCGTCGTCCGCCTCCATGAAAGCGATTTTCTCGCGCGTGGACAGCTCGCAGTGCACTTTCAAACCGTCCCCCGCGTCTTTGGCCGAAAAATAGTCCGCGAGCGGCCAGTCGCCGCGGTTTTGCAGGTAGCGCTTGATGTTCTTCCGGCCGTTTAAAAGGCCGTTTTCGTCGCGGGTCATGCCCATGCCCTCGACTGGTTTGCCCAGGGCGCAACCGGCGCAGCGGCCCATCCATGCTCCGTGCAGGCGGTCGAGCAGCTCGTCTTCTGAAGGCGCCCAGCCGAGGTCGCGGGGGCCGTCCGGGCGCAGGGCGCGGATCGCCTTCAAATCGCCCGGCTCTTCCGCCGCCAGGCCCGGGTCGGGCTCTAGGCCCATCAGTTCCTCGTAAAGGCCGTCCAGCACCTCGTTGTTCCAGGCGTCCTGTTCCGGATGCAGCTCGGCGACGCGCTGGAGGAGCGCGGCGGGTATTTCGCACCCCTCATCCGCGCGTTGCTTCAGTTCTTCTTTGATTAAGTTCAAGGGAGAGGTCCAGCCAGCCATTTGTAATATGTTGAGGTTTTGGATTTAATTGAACTGTTACCAGATGGTTTTCGGTCACGTCAAGTATTTCCTGTAAAATA
>CAZYUX010000015.1:13301-21670 GCA_964650745.1 uncultured Puniceicoccaceae bacterium | reverse complement strand
CCTGAATTGCCCGCCGCCGTTCCGGCCTGGTTGCCGGTGAACAGGCAGGATTCAATCCGGGGGACGGCCAATGTGTTATACACACCGCCGCCGTCCACGCCTGCCGTGTTGCTGTCGAAAAAACAGAGCGTGATCTGGGGATCGGCTCCGGAATTGTAAATGGCGCCGCCGGAATAGCCGGACGCCGTGTAGTTGCCGGTGAAAACGCAGCCGTCGATACCGGCGTTGGCGTTGGAGCCATTATAAATGGCGCCGCCGTGTTGCGCGCTGTTGTTGCCTGTGAACTCGCATTCCGCCAGGCTGGGAGAACTGTCCGATGAGTTGTAAATGGCGCCGCCGTGGTTGATGGAAGCCGTGTTGGCGCTGAAATTACAGGCGTTGAAGACGGGGCTGCTCGAGTCGTTATACACACCGCCTCCGATTCCCGAACTGTTGCTTGAAAAGACGCAGTTTTCAAAATTCGGATTGCTGCCGGATTTATTGAAACCCCCCCCGCCTCTCCAGTAGGCGCTGTTCTGGGTGATGAGGCAGTTGCGGACCGCGGGGCTGCCGGCGTTGTTGTAAATGCCTCCGCCCTTGGAATACTCGCTGCTTGAAGAGGTGATGCTGGCGGCGCCATCCCGGATGGTGAAGCCGTCAAGCACCGCCGTGCCGTCTGTTCCGTCTCCCGCGATGACATGGTAATTGTAATTATTGCCGGTCAGGATGGTTTCGTTCGCCGTCCAGTCGCGGTCGCCGCGCTGGGTTTCGCCGCCGGCGAAGCCGCCATAAAGCGCCACGCCGTTTTTCAGATCGAAAGAGGTCAACGCGCTGGAAACGGACGGCTGGTACCCCGCCCCGGAACCGGCGGCCACCCAGATTTCGTCGCCCGACGCGGCCGCGCTCAGGGCATCCTGCAAATCCGTGTAAGCATCGGTCCAGCTGGCGCCGCTGTTGGCGCCGCCGGCGGAATCATCCACGTAAATCACCCCGGCAAAGGCAAGGGCTGGCATAAGCAGCCCGAAGGCGGCGGTGAGAATATAAGCGGAGCGGACAAATTTCGTTCTCATGATGGTGTTCGAAGTGTGAAAGTTTAACAGTGCGGGCAATTTAGCGGGTCATCAGCCCGATGGCAATATAAAAAGCGGCTTCCGCCAAATACGGGCGTTCTTTCCTGCCCGCCAAAACCGGACGGCCCCGCCGAAGCGGGGCCATCTGGTTTAAGGTTGAAATCGCGGGATGTTTTTCCCGGCTCCGGTCACGGCGTCTGCTCGCCGACAGCCAGCCGCACATCCATCGGATCCGCCGAAGGATGGGTGGTGACCTTGATCAGGCGGGCCGTCAGCGGATTGTCCGGATCATCATACTCCGAAGGCGCTTCCATCGCGTAGTCAGCGGCGCCCAGGTTCTCCCACACGCCTGTGGAAGCCGGCCGGACCTGCACCATGTAGGAAACACCGGTGGCGAACTTCGAACGCCAGTAGTAGAGCTCGTAGTAATAATAGGTGACGCCATCTTCCTCGTAAGAGAATTCCTTGACGATGGGCAGGTTTATAAGCTCCGGGTCGTCCGGAGGGTTGGCCGCTTCGCCGGAGTAATCCTGCTCCGGGTCAAGTTCCATGGCGTAACACATGTAATTGGTCAGCATGTTCAGCTCATCCTCGGCGCCGGCGGTCGCTTCCGAAGCTCCCGGGTCCGCATCGTGCACCGCGTGGTCATCCAGTGGATCGTTGGCCGGATTGTAAACCTCCAGCGGTCCCGAGAGGACATTGGGATCGCACGTGTTGAAGGCGATCATGGCCCACTCGTCATACGTCATGACCAGGCAGTCGTTGTCGGTGCCGGGGAACTGCTGCCCGTAAATCGGGTACAGGTAATCCTGCACGCGCACGGTCCCGTCGAACGGCTCGTTGGTCGCGTTTTCGCCCGGGATGACATAGTAAACAAGCTCCCGCAGCTCGGCGCGCCAGAAAGGCCCCCAGGTGACAATGCGTTCCGCCTCGTCCCAGTCGCCGTTCTGGTTCGGGGCATACGGGTCTTCCAGCAGCATTTCCCACTCCGGCGGCACGTAATCGCTGACGGACAGGAAGGAGATGTCCATGTCCGTTCTCGGGTTGAGCGTGATAGTCACCTTGTAACGCACTCCGGTCAGGAATATCTCGGGCTCGAAGATTCTCGTCACCGGCTCGTAGAACCATGCCGTGGGATCTTCCCTGACTTGGAGCGTGAAGACCTCGGTGTCGGACCCGCCCGCGCCGTCGTCGGCCGTGACGGTGATGTCCACCGATGCCGGCGGGACGGCGTCGTCACGCACTTCAAGCCACAGATTGCTCGTCCAGACGTAACCGAGGTTCACATTGCCTTCCGTGTAGAGCTCGACCCCCTCGGGGAATCCGCAAGTCATGGGCGTCTCCTCGACGATGGAGGTGTTGCCCGAGCTGGCCGTGAGGGTCAGGCCCAGCGTGTCCGTCGCGGGACCGTCGGGGTCATAGACGACGACTTTCACCGTGATCAGCCCGTCCGGGCCGGGGAAGGTCATCTGGTCCGGAATCATGCAGATGTCCGGCGGCGTGTTGATTTCCTGCAGCTCGATTTCGACGGTGCCGGTTACCGCGCAAAGGCCGTCGGTGACGATGTATTCGAAGGAGTCGTCAGGCCCAATGCTGTCAGCCATCTCATACAGGCAGGTCGGGTCGTAGGTGAAAGTCCCGTCCGGGTTAAGCGTCACTTCCGCCCCTTCCTGGCTGTAATAGGGATTGGAGCCAGCGGGCGGCTGGAACGTCAGCGTGTCCGGCGCGGGAATGGTGTCTATATCATATATCCCGGCCAGAGTCACGAGGTCGCCGTTATACACCTGGTTCTCCGGAACCGTAAGGGAGGCCGGATCAGAGGTGATCACCGGACAGTCGTTCACGCCCAAAACCTCGATGGTGACGGTTTCTGTGATGTCGCAGGCGCCGTCCAGCGCGCCGTCGTCCGTCACCGTGTAGGTGAACGTGTCCTCCGTCGTGGCGCCTTGGGCCAGGGCTTGCAGGTTGGGCGCTCCTGACGGGTCGTAGGTGTAGGCGCCGTCAACGCTCATATCCACCGTCGCTCCCTGGACGCTGGGATTGTCGAAGGCGACAACCGTGAGGGGATCACCTTCGGGATCCGTGTCGTTGGCCAGCACGCCCGGAGCGGGTTCGGTCAGAAACGTATCCTCATCCGTGTTGCCGGAATCCGGCATGGTCACGGGGCAGTCGTTGGCTCCCCAGATGGTGATGGTGACCTCCGCCGTGTCCGTGCAGGAGTCCTGCCCGGCGATATCGGAAATGGTATAAGTGAAAGTGTCCGTGGCCGATTCGCCAACGGCCAGATAATCGAAAACTCCCGCGGGGTCGTAAGTGTAGCCGCCGTCCGCGCTCACGTCCACCGTCGCGCCGCTGACGCTGACGGGGTCGTGGGCAACCACCTCGAGGGCGTGCCCGTCGGGGTCGGTGTCGTTGGCCAGCACGCCGTCCGCCGGCACGACCAGCGGGGTGTTGTCATCCGTCACGCCCGTGTCGTCATTCGCGGTCGGGCAGTTGTTCGGCCCCCAGACGATGATGGTGACTGTCGCGGTGTCCGCGCAGGGAACGGCGCTGTCATCCGTCATCGTGTAGGTGAAGGTGTCCGTGGCCGACTCGCCAACCGCCAGATTATCAAAGAGAGCGATCCCTCTTGGGTCGTAGGTGAAGCTGCCGTCGGCCAGCACGTCCACAGCCGCCCCCTGGGCGCTGGGATTGTCAAAGGCCGAGACGCTAATGACATTGCAGCCGTCAGCGTCGGTGTCATTGGCCAGCACGCCCGGCGCGGCCACGGCCAGCACTTCGTCCCCTTTGGCGTCGTAGGTGTCGTCATTGGCCACCGGACAGTCGTTGAGGCCCGTGATGGTGATGGTGACCTCCGCCGTGTCCGTGCAGGGATCCAGGCTGTCGTCCGTCACCGTGTAGGTGAAGGTGTCCGTGGCCGTCTCGCCTTCGCAGAGGTATTGGAAAAGCGTTCCCGGATCGTAGGTGTAGCTGCCGTCGGCCAGCATGTCCACCGTCGCGCCCTGGACGCTCACGGGGTCCCAGGCGATGACGGTCAGCGTGTCGGCGGCGTCCGATTCGGTGTCGTTGGCCAGCACGCCCGGCGCGGGAACATTCAGGACGGTGTCCTCGTCGGTCGCGCCCGTGTCGTCATTCGCCACCGGGCAGTCGTTGACGCCCGTGATGATGATGGTGACCTCCGCCGTGTCCGTGCAGGGGTCCGGAACGCCGTCGTCCGTCATCGTGTAAGTGAAGGTGTCCGACGTGCTCTCGCCCGCGGCGAGATAATCGAAAAGCCCCGCTGGATCGTAGGTGTAGCTGCCGTCCGCGTTCACGTTCACCGGCGCGCCTTTCGCGCTCATGAGGTCGAAAGCGGTGACGGTCAGCGTGTCGGCGGCGTCCGTGTCGGTGTCGTTGGCCAGCACGCCCGGCGCGGGAACATTCAGGACGGTGTCCTCGTCGGTCGCGCCCGTGTCATCCGCTGCCACGGGACATTCGTTAAGGCCCGTGATGATGATGGTGACCGTCGCAACCTGGTCGCAATTGCCGTCCAGCGCGCCGTCGTCCGTCACCGTGTAGGTGAAGGTGTCCGCCGCGGTCTCGCCTCCCGACAGGTAATCAAACAAAGCGCCGGGATCGTAGGTGTAGCTGCCGTCGGCCAGCACGTCCACGGTCGCTCCCTGGACGCTGACGGGGTCGAAGGCGACAATTGTGAGCGGGTGGCCCTCGGGATCCGAGTCGTTGGCCAGCACGCCCGGCGCGGGCTCGTCCAAAACCGCGCCTTCAACCGTCGCGCCCGTGTCGTCCATGGCCACCGGGCAGTCGTTGACGCCTTCGACGATGACCGTGACCGTCACTTCGAGCTCGCAAGGCACCCCCGGCGGCAGCGCGGTGTTGTTATCGGACACCGTGACCGTGAAGGTGTCTTCCATGGTCTCCCCGGCCTCCAGGGCGATGAAAGCGGGCACCTGCGTGGGGTCATAAGTGAAGGATCCGTCCGTCTGGACGTCCACGGTTGCCCCTTCGACGCTGGCCGGATCGAACCGGACAACGGACAGCGTGTCACCGTCCTGGTCCGTGTAATTCGTCAAAATCCCCGGCGCCGGCTCGGCGAGAACGGTGTCCGCCAGCGTGTAGTAGGTATCCGGATCGCCTTCCGGGCAGTCGTTGACGTTGCAAACCTCGATGGTGAACATCTCCTCGAGGAAACCGCCGCTGTTGTCGTCGTAGCCCCGCACGTAAACGTCGAAGCTGGTGGGCGGAGTCTCGTAATCGAACACCACGTTGCTGACCAGATAGTCCCCGCTGATGGCGAACGCTTCAGCCGTATCGTAAAGGGGAATGGGATCGATGATCTCGAACGTGAAAGACGGCGTGTCCATCTCGCACGAGTCGTCCAATATGAGGGAGAGCAGCCCGAAGGCGGTCCCGGCCAACTGGTTTTCCTGGATGTCGTAGGGAACGTTCAGGTTGGGGCAGCTGTCATCGTCGGTCAGGACCAAGTCCAGCGGAGCCAGAGAGTTTCTCTTGCCCGGCGTGTTGACCGCTTCTCCCGGATTGCCGGGCACCGTGAAACCGGGCAGGCCGCAGCCATCGTAGTTGTTCCGCGTCCAGTCCTCGATGTTGTCCGTGTCCACCGTGTTCGGGTCGGTGATGTCGCAGATGCGGCTGGCGCCGCCGCAGCCGTAATCGTATTCGCCGTCGAATCCCTGGGAGACGACAACGGACGAGTAATTGGTGTCCAGCCGGTTGGCGTCATTATAAGTGACATCGTCAAGCCGCTGGTTCCAGGGCGTGGTGTCCAGCGTCCCGTCGTCGGCCAGCAGGTCGTCCCCGTTGCCGTCATCCAGATCGTCTCCTTCCATGCCGGTGAAGCTGGTGACGAGGAGCATGGTGCATGTGCCCACTTCGCCCATCTTGCCGTTGAGCTCGTTAAAGGGCGTGTAATAATAGCCGGGGTCGCCCGCCACCATGCCGCTGACTTGTATGGCGTAATCCACACGGCCGGGATTTTCATCCCGGTCGCCGTCCAGAACCACGACCCAGTATTGGTCCAGCGATGCCGCGGGGGAGGCGTAAACCTCGATGAAGTCATGGGTGTCGTCCCCGTCATGGTCCACGACGAACTCATTGATCGCCGGGCGCTCGATGACGTTAAGCGTCAGCGCCTGCGTGTCGGTGTCGCCGATGTCGTCCGTCACTTGCACCGTGAAAGCCGAGGTGGTTTCCTCGACGGGCGGGTAGTCGCTGGTGATGGCGCCTGTCGTGGTGTTGAATGAAAAGCCCGCCGGCAATGCTCCCGAAATGATGCTCCAAGTGTAAGGCGCGGTGCCGCCCATGGCCACGATCGTTTCATCATAATCTTCGCCCAGGAACGCGTCGGGGAGCCATTCGGTGATGATTACCGGATTGTCAATTATGTCTATGGTGTATTCCGCGGTGTCGGTGAGGCCGTCATTGTCCGTCAGTTCCACCGTGAAGACGGCGGTTTCCTCGGTCGTCGGCGTGCCGCTGATTTCGCCCGTCCCCCCGTCGAGGGACAGGCCGCCGGGCAGCGCGCCCGCGGTCACCGCCCAGGTGTAGGGCGTCGTGCCGCCGGTGGCCGCCAGCGTTTCGCTGTAGGGCACACTTACCCAGCCGCCCGGCAGACTGGCCGTCGTGATCGTCGGCGGCGGAATAATATTAATGGTCAGCGCCCGCGTGTCGGTGATGCCGTCGGCGTCCGTCAGTTGCGCCGTGAAGTTGGCGGTTTCGACCGTCGTCGGCGTGCCGCTGATTTCGCCCGTGCTGGCGTCCGCCAGCGCCAAGCCTGTCGGCAGATCGCCGGCGATTATGGCCCAAGTGTAGGGAGGCGTGCCATCGGTTCCCGCCAAGGTTTCACTGTAAGCTATGCCGACCCAGCCTTTGGGCATCGGATCGGTGGTTGTAATGGCGGGCGGCGCGATGATTTCGATGCTCAATGCCTTCGTGTCGGTCAGGGCGTCGGCGTCCGTCAGCTCAACCGTGAAGTTGGCGACCTCGACGGTTGTCGGCGTCCCGCTGATTTCGCCCGTCGCCCCGTCGAGGGACAGGCCGCCGGGCAGCGCGCCCGCGGTCACCGCCCACGTGTAGGGCGTGGCGCCGCCGGTTCCGGCGAGCGTTTCGCTGTAGGCCAGGCCGACCCAGCCCTTGGGCATCGGATCGGTGGTTGTGATGCTCGGCGGGTCAATGATTTCGATGCTCAGGTCCTGCGTGTCAGTCAGCCCGGCGGCGTCCGTCAGCTCGACCGTGAAATTGGCGACCTCGACGGTCGTCGGCGTCCCGCTGATTTCGCCCGTCCCCGCATCGAGAGCAAGCCCGCCGGGCAGCGCGCCCGCGATCACGGCCCAGGTGTAGGGCGGCGAGCCATCGGCGCCCGCGAGCGTTTCACTGTAGGGCGTTCCCACCCAGCCTTTGGGCAGGCTGGTTGTCGTAATGGTCGGCGGCGGGATGATGGATATGCTGTAGGACCGCGAGTCCGTGGCGCCGACGTCATCCATGACTTGCGCCGTAAAGGATGCAATTTGCTCCGTTGTCGGCGTGCCGCTGATTTCGCCCGTCGCGGCGTCGAGGGACAGGCCTGCGGGCAGCGCCCCCGAGATGATGCTCCAGGTGTAGGGCGTCGTGCCGCCGGTGGCTTGCAGCGTCTCGCTGTAGGGGATGCCTATGTAACCGCCGGGCAGGCTGGCCGTCGTAATGGATAGGGTCTGCTTGATTTCTATCGTCAGCGCCTGGGTGTCGGTGATGCCGTCGGTGTCCGTCAGCTCCACCGTGAAGTTGGCGGTTTCCACGCCCATCGGCGTGCCGCTGATGACGCCTGTTCCCGCGTCGAGGGAGAGGCCGACCGGCAGCGCGCCCGCGGTCACCGCCCAGCTATAGGGCGTCGTGCCGCCGGTGGCGGCGAGTGTTTCGCTGTAGGCCGTGCCCACGAAGCCATCGGGCAGGGTGGTCGTCGTAATGACGGGCGGGTCAACGATTTCGATGCTCAGCGCCGCCGTGTCGGTGCCGGAATTGGCGTCCGTCACTTCCACGGTGAAATTGGCGACTTCGACCGTCGTCGGCGTCCCCGTGACGGCGCCGGTGTTGGCGTCCAGGGCGAGGCCGCCTGGCAGCGCCCCGCCGATAACCGCCCAGGTGTAGGGCGTCGTGCCGCCGGTTGCCGCCAGCGGATTGCCCGAATCGTCATAGGCCCGGCCCACCCAGCCTTTCGGCATCGGGTCGGCCGTGGTGATGGTTGGCGGATCGTAAATGTTGATCGTCAGCGCCTGCGTGTCGGTCAGGCCGTCGGCGTCCGTCAGCTCCGCCGTGAAGTTGGCGGTCTCC
>CAZYUX010000015.1:2002-13201 GCA_964650745.1 uncultured Puniceicoccaceae bacterium | reverse complement strand
CGAGGCCGCCCGGCAGCGCCCCGGCGATAACCGCCCAGGTGTAGGGCGTCGTGCCGCCGGTGGCCGCCAACGGATTGGCCGAATCGTCATAGGCCACACCCACCCAGCCTTTCGGCATCGGGTCGGCCGTGGTGATGGACAACTGCTGGAAAATTTCAATGCTCAAAGCCTTCGTGTCGGTCAGGCCGTCGGCGTCCGTCAGCTCCGCCGTGAAGTTGGCGGTCTCCACCGTCGTCGGCGTGCCGCTGATTTCGCCGGTGTTGGCGTCCAGGGCGAGGCCGCCCGGCAGCGCGCCGGCGATAACCGCCCAGGTGTAGGGCGTCGTGCCATCGGTTCCGGCCAAGGTCTCGCTGTAGGCCGTGCCCACCTGGCCCGAGGGCATGGGATCGGCCGTGGTGATGCTCGGCGGATTGATGATCTCGATGCTCATGGCCTGCGTGTCGGTGTCGCTGTTGGCGTCCGTCACTTCCACGGTAAAGTTGGCGATTTCCACCGTCGTGGGCGTGCCGCTGATTTCGCCCGTCCCCCCGTCGAGCGCGAGGCCGCCCGGCAGGGCTCCGCCAACCAGCGCCCAGGTGTAAGGCGGTGTGCCGCCCGAAGCGGTCAGCGTTTCACTGTACTCAATGCCCACCCAGCCTTTGGGCAGAGTCTGAACGATGTCCAGCTGGGCCGCCAGCGGACCGGCAAACAATCCCAGAACCAGAGACAACACGACGACCTTCGCCCGTGCTTTAATAGATATATTTTTCATAGTCATTGTTGGTTGGTTTTACGAATGTTTCCTCAAATATAACCTGCATCTTGCAGGTTTTGTTTTCCCTGTAAAGGCTAAATTCTTCCCCCTTTTGAAGCATGGTTAAAACCCGCTTTGAGCGAAATACGAATAAACACGTTAGATAGTTTTTGGGGGGAAGCAAGCCTTTTGCCGGAAAATTTTACCGGAAAACGCCCTGTCCGCGCCGCTGTGATAACGAGGCCGTTTTCAAAAAAAAGTTGATTTCCGCGGAAAAAGGCCGGAAAGTCCGCGCCCATGGCCCAAACCGCCGCCAGCCAGCGCCCGGAACCGTTCTTTAAAACCCTCGATCATCCCGTCCAGCTGCCCGTTTTCGAGGGGCCGCTCGACTTGCTCCTCTTCCTGATCCGCAAAAACGAGGTGGATATTTACGACATCCCCATCGCGAAAATCACCCGTCAATACATTGATGTCCTCCATGGCATGGAGCAGCTCAATCTCGAGGCCGCGGGCGAATTTTTCGTGATGGCCGCCACCTTGATGCACATCAAAAGCCGGCTGCTGCTGCCCAAAAAAGAACAGCTTCCCGAAGAAGAGGAGGAGGAAGCCGATGAACACGATCCGCGCTGGGAACTGGTCCAGCAGCTAATTGAATACAAACGTTTCAAGGAAGCCGCCAGCGGCATTGCGGCCCTGGCCGAAGAGCAAGCCGGGCGGCTGCCCCGCATCGTCCGCCCCGAAGAGGAGCCTCCCGCCCGGCGGCCTTTGAAAAATTCAGGCAAAATCGAGCTATGGAACACCTTCAATCACGTCCTGCGCCGCCTGGCTGAAAAGCTGACCACCGGTCAAATCCATGCCGAAACCGTATCCGTGGCCGCCCGCATGGAGTTCATCCTGGAGCAGCTCAAAACCCGCCGCCGCTTCCTCTTTTCCAGCCTCTTCGAGCCTGGCTCCCGCACTCTGCCCGTGCTTGTCGCCACCTTTCTGGCCGTCCTCGAGCTGGCCCGCCTGCGGCAAATTAACCTTGAACAAACCGGGGATTTTTCCGACATCGTCTGCTCCGCCGCGGAAAACGGCCCGCCTGAATCCTTTATCAGCCCGGCCGGCAAGGCGGATGGCCCGCCGGCGGGATGAAACCGCCTTCTCCGCGTCTCCTAAACATTGATAAAACCCATGAACGGCCGCAAACCGAAAAAAAAATCCTGCCTGCTTGGAGTCGGGCTGGACAATGACGACGGGCACAAGCGCCTTACCCGGGGCGAGAAATTTTTCATCGCCGGCGGCTCCCGGGACACCCATGAAAAAATGACCGAAACCGTCGTCAAAACCTTTGAGGACTTGAAAAGCCGGGGTAAAAACCTCGAAAACACCGAACCCCGCGAAGTCGCCGACCTCCTGAAGAAAAACACCCCGGAAATCTGACATGCAACCGGAACCGCGGCTCGCGAGGACGCTTCCGCCGGGGAATTCCGGACTTGACCTTCCGGTTTCCGGCTTCTGACTGCCGTATGCTTTTAAAGAAAAGATGCGCGGGGACCGGCAGGAAGCGCTGATCAGGCATTTGGCGAAGTTCGCAACTCCGGAACGGCTTGCGAAAATGGACCGGGTGCTGGCCCGGCGCACCCGTTTCCTGACCGTTGTGCTGGAGGACATTTTTCAGCCCCACAATGCCAGCGCGGTGCTCCGCTCGTGCGAGTGTTTCGGGGTGCAGGACGCGCACATCATCGAAAGCCGCCACACCTGCAGAGTCAGCGCCGGGGTGGTGATGGGGGCGGACAAGTGGCTGACGTTGCGCCGTTACCGGGAGCCGGGCGCGGATAATACGGCGGCTTGCCTTGAGAACTTGAAAAGCCGCGGCTACCGGATCGCGGCGACTGCCTTGCGGGGGGATTGCGCGGGGATCGAAGAGGCGCCGCTGGACCGCCCCCTGGCGTTGTGCTTCGGCACGGAGGAGAGCGGTCTGAGCGGAAACGCCCTTGCGGGGGCGGACCTCCGCGTCCGGCTGCCCATGCACGGTTTCACCCAGAGCTACAATGTTTCCGTGTGCGCCGCCCTGTGCCTTTACGAGCTTTGCGGGCGGTTGCGCCGGGAGCGCGAAGACTGGAAGCTGCCGCGCGGCGAGGCTTTGGAGGTGAAACTCGAATGGCTGCGCAAGTGCGTGAAAAATTCCGGCGTCCTGGAGCGTGAATTCCTCGCCGGAGATTATTCCGGGGGCTGACTCTCTCCCAGAAGCTCGCGCACGGCCTGCTGCAGCTCGGCCGCTTCGATGGGTTTGGCGATGGTGCGCTCCGCGCCGAGGATCCGGGCCATTTGCAAATATTCGCGCGGCGCCACCCGCCCGCCTCCGGAAATGGCTATGATTTTGATGTCCGGACGGGTTTTCCGGATTTCTTCAATGGTCTCGATGCCGTCTTTTTCAGGCAGCAGAATATCCACGATGGCCAAGTCCGTGGGATGGGCGTTTATGTGCGCGAGAGCCTGAATGCCATCGGGCGCTTCTTGCAGCTGATGGTCCGTCTTCTTCAGCATCATGCCCAGCATGCGCCTGACCTGGGCGTTGTCGTCAACAATGAGGATATTCGCCATTCAACCTGAAAATTTGTTTTGTCTGAACTTTTGAGCCGCCGTGAAATCCGCAATGAGGAGACCGAATTCATTAACCGCAAAGTAAAAAAAATGTCTAACGAAAGATTGTAAAGGCTATTTTTCCGCTTTCGGAATGTTTTTTTTCTTTTTCCGGAGAATGCGGGCGAGTTTGGGCCATTGGTCCTGGCGGACGATGTAACCGGGGCAGTTGCCCGCCCCGCAGCGGCAGGGGTGGTCGAGGAAATGACACAGATCGTAGCCGTAATCGTAGGTGATTTCCTCCCCTTTCTTGATTTCCCGCAGGGCGGTGATCCAAATGCGGCCGCGAATGCAGTCCGTCTCGCAATTCGGATCGCAGGAATGGTTGGCGAAGCGGGCATAGTTGTAGTCCACGCTCCCGTCAATGTCGTGTCTCTTGTTCAGCTCAAATATGTAAACCGCTCCGCCGCCGCTTTTCTTCGCCTTTTCCTCAAGCTCCAGCCCCCGCCGGTTCGATTCTTTTTTCGTGATTTTTTCACCCACGTATTCGATGACTTTCGCGCCTTCGGGTATATCCTTGCGGGCGAAAAGCCCCATGTTGTGAATGCGCGAAGGACGGGCCTCGCAGTATTCATTGACTTTGACAGATTCCGGTTGCATGGCCCGATTCGTAAAAAGCGGGCGCGGGCGGGCGCAAGCGGAAAGTGCCTTCGCGGGCCGGCGCCGGATCATTCCTTCGCCGCGGCGGGAAGCGGCAGCCACGCCAGCACGCGCTGGATCGCGCGGTCCCAGCACGCCCAGTCATGAGCGCCCGGTCCTTCCTCGCAGGTTAAAGGCAAACCGAGTTCCCGGGCATGAGACAAAAAAGTCTGATTGGCCGGATATAAAAAGTCTTCCGTCCCGCAGCATGCGTAAAGCTTTGGCAAATCCGTTTTATTTTCCGCCGCCCGCGACGCCAGAGCCAGCAGATCGTGTTCGCTCCCGGCCAGCCGGCTCAAATCGCCAAAAATATTTTTATATTCGTTTTCCCGCTCCTGACCGCGCTCCCGAGAAATGGCCGCTATGTCCAAGGCGCCCGACAAGCTGGCGGCCGCGGCATAGTTTTGAGGGTGTTTGAAGGCGAGTTTGAAAGCCCCATATCCCCCCATGGACAACCCGCAAATGAAATTGTCCGCCCGTTTGTCCGAAAGCCGGAAAAAGGAGCGGGCCAGGCAGGGAAGTTCTTGCGCCACGAAAGTTTCATAAGGCAGGCCGCGCGCCATGTCCGTGTAAAAACTGCGGTGCGCGGCCGGCATGACCACGGCCAGGCCGAGGGGCGCCGCATAGCGCTCGAGCGACGTGCGCCGAATCCAGGCCGTGTGGTCGTCTGAAAGCCCGTGCAGCAGCCAGAGCACGGGAGGCGGGCCTTGCGGCGCCTGCCCGGCCAACCCGATCCGCCCGGCCGCGGCTTGGGGCAGCAAAACATTCATCGAGCAGGAAAGCCCAAGAACTTCCGAAAAAAAATCACACCGCGCCAATGCCATCTTTCAACCCTTGCGCCGCAAAGAAAACGGCCAAACGCCCGGCCGCGGCGGAAGCCGTCCGCCGCCGCTTATTCATCCGGTTTGGTTTTTGGCAGGCTGGTGACGCGCTCGCCTTCTTTCCAGCGGCCGCGTTTTTTAAGCAGTTCCACCCGCTCGAAGCGTTTCAGGACGTTGCGCCGCTTCCGCAGGCCGCCCTGCCGCTGAAAACTTTTGTGCTGTGACATGGTTGCTGATTTGGTGAAAGGGCCTCAATAAACAGTGTTTTCATTCCAATTCAACCTTTTTTCCGGCGCCGGAAAAATTATTTTGCCCGGGACATCTTCTCACTGCGAGCTTGCTTTGCCGGAGATTCCCTGTTCTCTTGTCCGGCATGAAAATTCTGCCGTTTCAAGGATTGCGCCCTTCGGAAAAAGCGGCCGCCCGGGTGGCTTCGCCGCCCTACGACGTCGTCTCCGCGAGGGAAGCCAGGGACCTGGCCGCGGGCAATCCGCTGAGCATGCTGCGCGTCGTGAGGGCGGAAATTGACTTTCCGGAGGGCACAGACCCGCGCGCCGGCGCCGTCTATGCCAAAGCGGCGGAAAACCTGCGCCGCCTGGCCGGACAAGGCCACCTGCAAAGGGAAAAACAGCCCTGCCTTTACCTTTACCAGCAGCAAATGGGCGCTCATGTCCAGCGGGGCCTGGCGGCGCTGTGCCGGACCGGAGATTACGATAACGGCTTAATCAAAAAACACGAAAAGACGCGCCGGGACAAAGAGGACGACCGCACCCGGCTGACCAGCGAGCTGTCCGCCAATCCCGGCCCCGTTTTTTTGACTTACAAGGACGTTCCCGCCCTCGCCGCCTTGCTCGAACCGGCGGCGGCGTCCGCTCCTTTGCTCGAGTTGACCGACGAAAAAAACGTGCGCCACACGGTTTGGCGCATCACTGAAACCGCGCCCGTTCTGCAAGCGTTCGAGGCCGTGCCCCGCGTCTATATCGCGGACGGGCATCACCGGGCCGCCAGCGCCGCCCGTGTCGGCCGCGAGCGCCGCCAGGCCAACCCCCGGCACACCGGCCATGAAGCTTACAACGGCTTTCTCTGCGTGCTCTTCCCCGCCTCCCATCTCCAAATCCTGCCTTACAACCGCGCCGTCCGCGACCTCAACGGGATGAGCCCGGGGGCGCTCATCGAAAAGCTCAAAAAAACCGTCCCCGTCAGCGAAAACGCGCCGCACTCCCCCCGCGCTCCCGGGCAGGTGAGTTTTTACCTCGCGGGCAAGTGGCATGGCCTCGAGTTGAAAGCGGAGGATAATGCCGGACCGGCGGCGCGCCTGGACGCGCAGATGCTGCAAGAGCGCATCCTGGGACCGCTCCTGGGCGTGGGGGACCCGCGGACCAGCGAACGCATCGAGTTCATCGGCGGCATCCGGGGTCCGGAGGAATTGGAGCGCAAAGTCAACCAGGGCGAAGCCGCCATTGCCTTCTCCATGTATCCGGCAACCGTGAACCAGCTGATGGGCATCGCCGACGCCGGGGAAATCATGCCTCCGAAAAGCACCTGGTTCGAGCCAAAGCTGCGCTCCGGCCTCTTTATCCACACCTTCGAGCCGCGGAGCTGATCGCGGGGAAGAGAGACCGCGCCTGCCGTTTGCCCTCGTGGATGGAACGCCTTTCGCAGCGCAAACCGCCGAAATTCAATGCAAATAAGGGATTGACAAGGACGGCCCGGCGGATACCCATGAACGTTTTTTTTGGAGAATGAAAAGCTATTTGGCAAAGAAAGAAACCGTTGCGCCCGGGTGGTTCGTGGTGGACGCCGAAGGCAAAGTGCTTGGCCGCCTGGCGGTGAAAATCGCCAACATCCTGCGCGGGCGGCACCGCCCCGCCTATACGCCCCATGTGGACACCGGGGACTTCGTCATCGTCGTCAACGCGGCAAAAGTGGCCGTGACCGGAAAGAAGGAACAGCAAAAAAAATACATGTTCTACAGCGGCTGGACAGGAAACGAGAAATACCGCGGCCTGAGCGATTTCCGCCGCCGCCGACCGGAATTTATCATTGAACACGCGGTGAAAGGGATGCTGCCGAAGAACCGGCTGGCCCGGCGCATGATCAAAAAACTGAAAATCTACGCGGGCCCAAACCATCCCCACGCCGCCCAGAAACCCGCGCCGCTTGACGCATAAACCGGTTTTATTTTATCCATGAGTGAAGAAGCCGCAACCGCAACCCCTGGCTTGATCATGACGACAGGACGGCGCAAGCAGGCGTCGGCCCGCGTGCGCCTGCGGCCGGGGCAAGGCAAAATAACCATCAACGGCAAGCCGCTGGAAAAGTACTGTTGTGACGAGTCCATGGCCAAAACGGCGGCCGCGCCGCTGGAAACGGTGGAAGCAGCCGGGAAGTTCGACGCCGAAGTGAAAGTGGCGGGCGGCGGCCCGATTGGGCAGGCGGGCGCCATCGCCCACGGCATGGCGCGCGCCCTGGAAAAATTCAACCCCGAATGGCGCGTGCCCCTGAAGAAAGCCGGCCACCTGCGGCGCGACCCGCGCAAAAAAGAACGCAAGAAGGCCGGACAGCCCGGCGCCCGCAAGAGGTTCCAGTACTCTAAACGCTGATTTCCCAGGGGCATTTTTCCGGCCAAAGCCCTTACGGGCCGTTCCCTCTCCGGGGGTTTTGTTTTTTCTTTTCTCCTTTTTCTTTACCGGACAATATCCATTCAAAAGCGGCGGCAAAGCGCTCCCGCCTGCCGCCGCAGCGGAAACCGCCATGGCCAAGCAGTTGCCGTATCAAATCCTTCATGACAGCAATGGAGTGACAGACACGCCCGGATTCGCCGCCGCCGGGACAGCTTGCGGCATTCGCGAAACGGGAAAAGCGCGGCTCGATTTAGCCCTGCTCCACTCCTCCCTGCCCTGCGCGGCGGCCGGAGTCTTCACCCGCAACGCCGTGCAGGCGGCCCCGGTGCGGGTGTGCCGGGAGACACTGGATAAAAAAACGCCGGCTCACGGCATCGTGGCCAACAGCGGCAACGCCAACGCCTGCACGGGCCCGCGGGGAACGCGGGACGCCCGTCAAATGCGGGCATTGGCGGCCCAAGCGTGCGGCGCCATGCCGGAACAGTTCCTGGTCTGCTCGACCGGGCGCATTGGCCGGCCCCTGCCCATGGAAAAAATCCGCCAGGGGATCTGGAAAGCGGCGCGGGAGAAGGACTCCTCGCCCCGTCAAGGCCGGCGCGCCGCCCGCGCCATCCTGACCTCGGACACGCGCGAGAAGCGCGCGGCGGCGCGGCTTCCATTCAAGCAAGGAACCGTGACGGTGGCCGGCATGGCCAAAGGCGCGGGAATGATTCACCCCGGCATGGCCACAATGCTGGCCTTTCTCACCACGGACGCCGGAATCTCTCCCAGCCTGCTGCGGAACGTCCTGCGGCGCGCCGTCCGGCACAGCTTCAACGCCATAACCGTGGACGGGGACATGAGCACCAACGACACCGTCCTTTTTCTGGCCAACGGCGCTTCCGGAATCAAAATCACGCCGGGCAGGGATCGTTTTCTCGCGGCGTTTCAGGAAGCGGCCAATTACGTGTGCATGGATCTGGCGGAAAAAATCGCGGGCGACGGCGAGAAAATCACCAGGACAGTGGAAGTCCGGGTCGAGGGCGCCCGCACGGAAAAGGAGGCGGAACGGGTGGCCCGCGCCGCGGGCAACTCCCTCCTGGTCAAGTCCTCCTGGTTCGGCGCCGACCCCAACTGGGGGCGGCTGCTCGGCGCCGCCGGTTACGCCGGCGTGCCCTTCGCCGAAGACGAAATCGAACTCTTCTACCAGCCGCGCCCCGCCGGGCGCGTCAAGCCGGTGCCGGTCTTCCGCAAAGGCCGCCCTTGTCTTCGTTATGAAAAAAAATGGAAGGCCATCGTCAGCGCCAAAAGCTTCACGGTTCTGTTCCATTTGCACAGGGGCGGCGAGTCCTTCCGCCTGCTCAGCACGGACTTGACCGCCGGTTACGTCCATTTCAACAAAAGCGAGTAAAAAGGAGCCATGCGCGAGGACATAGACATCCTGGCAAAAACGGAAGTGCTGCTCGAGGCGCTGCCCTACATCCAGCGTTTCCGGGGCTCCGTTTTTACCGTCAAATTCGGCGGCGGTTTCATGGACGGCTCCGATCCGGCAGTGAGCGAAAGTGTGGCCACGGACATGGCCTTCCTTGCCGCCGTGGGCATCCACGTGGTCGTGGTGCACGGCGGGGGAAAAGCGGCCACCCGGGCCATGGAGGCGGCGGGCCTGCCGGTGGTTTTCAACCATGGGCTGCGGGTGACCGACGCGGCCGCTGTCCAAGTTGTGGCCGACACCCTCAACGAGGAAGTCAACGCCCGCATTTGCGCCCAAGTCCGGAAGAAAAACGGCGCGCCCCAAAGGATGAACGGATACAATGTCTTCATCTGCGAAAAACTGAAGCGCGACGAGGAAGGCCGCGCCGTGGACCTGGGTTTTGTGGGGAACATACGGCACGTCAAAACCAAGCTCATTAAAAAAGCGCTGGCCGAAGGCCGCATCCCGGTTATTTCATGCCTGGCCCAAGACGATGAAGGACGGCTCTACAACACCAACGCCGACCTGGCCGCGGCCCACACCGCCGCCGCCCTGCGCGCCCGGCGCCTGGTTTTCCTGTGCGACGTGCCGGGGCTCCTGCGCCGCCCGGAGGACCCGGAATCCCTCATTTCAAGCCTCCGGGTGGACGAAATCGAAGGTCTGAAAAAAGCAGGCGTTATCGCCAGAGGCATGACACCGAAAGTTGACGGCGGCGTGCGGGCCTTGCAAGGGGGCGTCCACCGTGTCCACTTCGTGGACGGGCGGATACCCCACAGCATCCTGCTCGAGATCTTCACGGACAAAGGCGTGGGCACGGAAATCGTCGCCGGATAAAAAACGCCTGGCGCCGCGGCGTTTTTCCATTTTTGAGTTGCCCCATGCCCGGGTTTTTCATGAGTTACAGGCCGCAACCGTTAATGCCCCGTTTCATGATCCCGCTGGCGGCACCGTGAAAATGATCCAGGAAGGCCCCGTTTCCCCCTTGTTCAAGCCCGTAGCCTTGCGCGGCAACGCGGCTCTGGATGCGCTGCCCGCGAAAGGATTCTCCGCGGAAATCCGTCAAGCCGCCCGCGAGCACGCCCTTCACGGCGATTGCGTCTGCATGGGATTTCCATTTAAAATCGGAAAGGTTTTGGCGGCGGCGGAAAAAGACCGGCCCGCCGCGCGGAAAATCCCGAAGACCAAGGCGCGCTGGCTGGTTCTCCTGCACACTTCAGACCGGCGCCCCGGAACATATAACAAAGACGGCTTCATCTCTCCCTGCCGCGGAACGGGAAAGCTGGGCGAGCGCGCCGCGGACTACATTTTTATTTATGAAGACGGCCATGAGGAGCGCGTCCCCATCCGCCGCCGCTTCCAGATCGGAGCGTTTCAACGCAATTGGGGTGAGAACTGCGCCGAGTGCGTCCCTCACGCCAAGCCGCGCCCCGTTGGCAGCCACGATGAGCAGCCAGGCCCCGGCCAGTGGGGCTGGCGGCAGACGCGGGTGAGCACCGGTGACCTGGGCGCCTGGATGAACTGGCTCTGGGCTTTTGAAAATCCGCGCCCGGAAAAGGCCATCGTTGGACTGCGCGTCGAGCCGGTTTCCGGCGCCGTTGTCATCTCCGGTCTGGCGGCGGGCAACACCGAAACCCTGCCCGTCCGCTGGGATTCGAGGCAAAAGGCTGTCCTCAAGCTCCCCAAAAAAACAAAGTTCGACCCGGTCCTTGACGGATCAGGCCTTTACAAGCAAATCCAGCTCGATTTGGGGCAAGTCATCTCCGTCGAGCCGCGGCTGGCCTATCCGAACCGCGCCTGGTCCGGAACCCGCCAGAACCTGCCGCCGGCAACGGCGGATAACGAATTTATCGTCGAGTTCACCGCGCATCCGGACGCCTGCTTTCACTTTAGCAATGGACGCCGCCTGCCGGTGAGTAAAATCAAAGCGAAAAAACAGCCCGCCGGATTCCGCCTCGAGTTTGTCGCGCCCGCCCGGCAAAGGGTGGTTCTGCGAATCAAAGAAAAAGAAACCGGCAAAGCCGTCCCGGCCAAAGTGCATATCCACGGGGCCGCCGGGGAATACCTGCCGCCGATGGACCGCCACCGCCGGCCCAACACGAACTGGTTCGAGGATTACGGCGCGGAGTTCCGCCACGGAACCCACACCTGCGCCTACCTGCCCGGAGAGTCCGCCTTCAAACTGCCCCTGGGCAATGTTTATGTCGAAGTTACCAAAGGCTTTGAAATCAAACCGGAGCGCCGCGTCTTCCGGGTTACCCGCGCCACTGAAGCAATCGAAATCGGCCTCGAAAAAGTGCTGCCCTGGCG
>CAZYUX010000015.1:0-1992 GCA_964650745.1 uncultured Puniceicoccaceae bacterium | reverse complement strand
AGAAGGGCTGGGTCACGGCGGATACCCACGTGCATTTCCTTTCCCCGCAAACGGCTCTGCTCGAAGGCGCGGCGGAGGGCGTCAACGTCGTCAACCTGCTGGCCAGCCAGTGGGGGGAGCTGATGACCAACGCCGGGGACTTCGACGGGCGAACCACTTTCGGGAAAAATGAAAACGGCGGGGAATTCCTCGTGCGCGTGGGCACGGAGAACCGCCAGCACGTCCTCGGCCACATTTCCCTGCTGGGCTACAAGGGCGGCATCATCGCGCCCATGTGCTCGGGCGGGCCGGACGAGGCCGCCCTCGGCGACCCCGCCGAAGTGCTCCTGACCGAGTGGGCCCGGCAATGCCGCCGCCAGAAGGGCGTCGTCGTGCTGCCCCACTTTCCAAACCCCCGGCTCGAAAACGCCGCCGCTCTCGTGCTCGGCGAAGTTGACGGCGTGGAAATGACGGCCTGGGGCGACTTCTACAGCGGGATCAACCCCTATTCGCTCTCCGACTGGCACAGGTATTTAAATAACGGATACATGACGGCGGCGGTGGCGGGAACGGACAAGATGAGCGCCGGCACGGCGGTGGGCGCCATCCGAACCTACGCCCGCCTGCGGCCCGGCCAGCGGTTCACCTATGAAGCCTGGAAACAGGCCGTCCGCCGCGCGGAAACGTTCGTCTCCTACGGGCCGCTGCTCGAGTTCGCCGTCGAGGGCCGCCCGCCAGGCTCGCGATTCCAAATGAATTCAAATGGCGGAACCGTGGACATCTCATGGAAGGCGGCCAGCGCCGTGATGCCGATGACGCGCGTGGAGCTGATCGTCAACGGCGGAATCCGGGAAAGCCGGAGCGTCAAGCCGGACCAGGACGAAGGCCGCTGGCGGCTCAAGGTGGAAAAAAGCTCATGGATCGCTCTGCTGACACGCTGCCGTTACAAGGACAAACCCGAAATGATCGGCGCGCATTCCTCGCCGGTCATGATTGACGTGGCGGGGTCCGAGTTTTACGCGGCGGCGGACGCCCTGACCATCCTCGAGCAAATCGAAGGCTCGCTGGCTTATCTCGACGTGGCGGGGACGCGGGCGGACACCAAACGCTACAAGGAGATGCGGCTGGTCCTGGAGTCGGCGCGCCGCCGCCTGCACAACCGCCTCCACCAGCGCGGGCATTACCACAAGCACGCGGGCGCCGCGAGCCATCCGGGCCATTAGTGAATGGCGCCCCGTCCGCCGGGCGGAACCAGGGGTTGAAAGCGCTTTTCAGGTTTCGGAAAGTCCGGAAAGGAAAGACTGAAAGTCTTCGGGCAAGGCGGCGGTGAATTTTACGGGCTGGCCGGTGGCGGGGTGTTTCAGAGTTAATTGACGGGCGTGAAGCAGAAGCCGGGGCGGTTGTTCCTCCGTTTCGCTTTTGGGGCGGAAACCGTAGAGCGCGTCGCCGGCGACAGGATGGCCAAGATGAGCCAGATGGACGCGGATTTGATGGGTGCGGCCGGTATGGGGCATGGCTTTTACCAGAGCGTATTGGTCTCCAAAGGCTTTCAGCCGTTCCCAATGCGTCAGGGCGGGGCGGCCTTTTTCCATCGCGGCCATTTTGCGGCGGCGGACGGGATGGCGGCCAATGGCGGCTTCGATTTTTCCCGACGGCACCGCCGGGACGCCCTGCACGACGGCGAGGTATTCTTTTCCCGCCTGGCGCTCGCTGAACTGCTCCCGGAGGCTGATGAATGCCGCATCCGTCTTGGCGGCCACGATGACGCCGCTGGTCTCCTTGTCGAGGCGGTGGACGATACCGGGGCGCCCGATTCCGGCGATACCGCTGAGCGAGCCCCGGCAGTGGTGCAGCAGGGCGTGAACCAAGGTATCTTCACCGGTCCCGGCGCCGGGATGCGTTACCATCCCGGCGGCCTTGTTGACCGCCACGAGATGTTCGTCCTCGAAGATAATGGCAACGTCTGCGTGTTCCTGCTGGCCACCGCAAAGGCAATCCTCGGAATTCAGAACG
>CAZYUX010000014.1:12879-22109 GCA_964650745.1 uncultured Puniceicoccaceae bacterium | reverse complement strand
TTGTTCGGCAGCCTCGTGAAGTTTGAGATCGAGGGTGATTTCGACCCCGCCGTTGACATTGGGGACAAGGTCAAGGCGGGCAGGACCATTATTCTGGAGCACTAGACAACATACTGCCAAATCCGAAAATCTTTTATGGGTTTCGGGACTAAACCTCGGGAATAACCCAGTAGTCGCGCACGAGCGCAAGGTGCAACAATTGAAAATACACTCACGATGGGTCGACGGCGTCGGTTTCAAGGCCAAGGTGCGTCATTTTCCCGAAATTTGGATTGACGAGCCTCCCACTTTCCACGGGGACGATCGCGGAATTAGCTCCGTGGAATTCTTGCTCGTGGGCATCAGCGGCTGCTTGGGTAGTTCCTTGGCTTATTGCTTCCACAACTTGGAGGTCCCCATCAAATCCATGGAAATCGAAGTCGAGGGTATAGCTGGTTCCCCCGAGAAGGCCGTAATGGGAGAGCACTTGGCGGAAGTTGCCATGAGTCAGGTAAGTTGTCTGGGCGTTCAGCCCGAAACCGGTCCGCTCGAACAAGGCGGAGTATTCCCGCAGGGAGACATTGGGCGAGAGCGTGCCGGCGCTGGCCGGGGCGAAGAGGTTGGCCAGGAGCAATTCGTTCGTCCAGGCCGTTTCCCACCGCAAGTGGAACCGGCTGGGGTCGCGCAGCGCCTCGAAACTGTTGGCGAGGAAGAGATGGGCCGAATAGTTCGTGAAATCGTCCTCGACCGCCTGGGAAGCTTCGCGGACGCTGATGGCCGTCATCCCCGCGTTTTTATAGATGGCCGCCAGGTTGGCCTTGCGCACGGCGCTGTCCTGGTCGAGGAGGAACTTCGAACGGTAAACCCGGCGGTTGTCGTTCAGCTCGATGGATTTCTCCAAGTCCCGGATGGCGTCGTTGTAACGGTGGCGCCGCTGGTTCAAGATAGCGGAGTAGAGGTATGGCGTGGGGTCTTCGGGGTCGAGACGGATGGCCACGCCCAGTTCCTTTTCCGCGGCCGTGTAGTCCTCGGCGTCCGCGTTGGCCTTGGCGAGGTAGCTGCGCAGGAAGGCGCGGTTGGGCTCATGGATGGCGGCGGCTTGCAAGTCCTCCCTGCCTTCATCCAGGCGGTTTTGGCGGATTGCGGTTAAGCCGCGTCCCAGCCAGGCGTTGCCCAAGGCGGCGTCGAGATCCAGTGCGCTCCCGAAGGCTCCGGCGGCTTCCCCGAAGTTGTTTTCGCCCGCCAAAATGAAGCCCTTGAGCGCCAAGGCCTGGGGGTTCTCCGGGGCGAGTTCGAGGCTCCCGTCAAGCGCGTCCAAGGCCTCGCCGCCGCTGCCGAAGCTGAACAGCAGCTCGCCCAGCCGCGCCCGGGCGAAACCGAAGCGGGACGACATTTCCGCGGCTTTTTTCGCCGCGGCCAGCGCCCGGGGCAGTTCACCCTTGGCTTGCAGGAGGTAAGAACGGGCCAGCCACTGGGACGCGGTTTTGGGTTCCGGCCCCGTCTTGTCCGTCTGTCCTTTGACGGCCGCGATAACCTCCCTGACAGCGCCGGCGAAGGCCGCCGCGCCGCCGGCTTGGGCGCACAACGCTTGTGCCTCGTCCACTTGGCCGACGGTCAGCAGCAATCCCGCCCGGTAAATCCGGACAGCGGCGCTGCCGGGATTCTTCCGGTCCTCCGGGTATTGGGCCAAGGCTTGTTTCAGATTGCCTTTGCGGTAAGCGGACAGTGACGCCGCCAAAACACTCCGCTCCTGGCCAGAGAACGGAATCTCGTCCGCGTCGAGCACGCCCGGGTAATACAAAGCCCACTGGATGATGTTGGCGGCCTCGACCATGACGGTTTTTTCCGGGGGCGCGCCGGGGCGGGCGGTTCCCTGCTCGCCGCCGGTCAAACTCACCGTGCCCGCGGCATTGGAGAGATCCACCGCGCCCTCGAACAAGCTCATCACCGTCGCCCCGCCGTCTTCAAGGTGGACCTCGAACTCCGTGCCGCGGATGGCGCCGTTGGCCGTCGGAGTGGCCAGATCCAACTCAGCCTTTTTCGACCGGCTGAAGAAATAAAGCGCGCCTTTTTCAAGGCCGACGTTGGCGCGTTCGGCGCCTTTGGGAGGCTCCAGCTTGACCGTGCTCAGCTCGTCAATGCGCAAGAGGCTCTCATTGGGCAGGCGCACGGCGGCCCGGCTGTATTCGCCGGTCCGCACACGGTCGCCGAAGTCCAGCCCCGCGCCGCCGGCGGCGGGCTGCCAAGCGCCCCCTTGGCGGGAAAACTCCACTCGTCCTTCACAATCGATAAGAACGCAAGCGGAAGGCGTTCCGAAAATGGCGGCGGGCAAACCGGCGGCAAAAATCAAAAGAGCGGCAAGGACATAATGGTTTTTTTTCATGGCGCCTCCTGAAAGGGTTGATGAGCCAAGTTGAATAAATTGCGGCTTTTTATACCATTTTCCGCCGCAAATGAAAAGTTCAAAAACCAGCCTCCGGCGGGGTTTTTACCCTAATGCGAATTACCGGCTTGCTTTATGTAGTTAATTATGCTAAATAACGGGCATCGTTAATGGATATAATTTTATCCGCATGCAATCCGTGACCGCTTTTCCCTCAATTGTTTAAAGATTCTAAACCCGACACATTCCATGAAAAAGAACCTCCTCGCCTGCTTGCTTACAGCTCTTTTTGCCGCCGCCGGGACACTTCTGCAAGCCCAAACGGCGCCCACGGGCGTTTCCGCTACCGATGGCACCTTGCTGGACCGCGTCACCGTCTCGTGGGACGACATGACCGCCGACAGTTACTCCGTTTTCCGGAACACCTACGATGACCCTTTATCTTCCGAAACCCTGACCACCGGACTGGTTGCGTTATCCTTCGATGACACCGCCGCGCTGCCGGGCAAGCGGTATTTCTACTGGGTTACGGCCTTTTACGCCGCCTCGGGGGAAAGCGGCTACAGCCACAGCGACGTGGGCTTCAGCAAACCGCCGGCCACCAAGCTCTCTTTTTACGGCTCCAATGATTACGGACAAAGCGAACGGCCGCCGGAAATCCGCGACGAGATCATCGCCATCGCGGCGGGAAACCGCTTCAACTTAATCCTGCGGGACAACGGCACGCCGCAAGGATGGGGCGCCAATTACAACCCGGCCGGAGATTTCACCGGCCAAGCCATGCCGCCGCCGACCCTGACCGGCGTCACCGGGCTGGACGCCGGGTTCTATCACGGCGTTGCCGTCAAAAACGACGGCACGCTGGAATCCTGGGGAGATGACACATACGGGCAGGTCGCCAACACCCCTGCACTGACGGACGCCAGAAAAATCGCCGCCGGAGGCAACCATAGCTTAGTTATCCGCGAAGGCGGTATCCTGGAAGCCTGGGGAGACGACCGTTACGGGCAAGCCACCGTGCCCCCGGAGTTGATTGGCGAATTTGTCGTGGGCGCCGACGGTGGGGAAAAGCACAGCGTGGCCGTCAAGGATAACGGCGCGGTTGTGGCATGGGGTGACAACGGAAAAAACCAGCTGAACGTCCCCGGCGAACTGTCCAATGTCGTGCAAGTCTCCGCGGGACACAATCATTGCCTCGCTTTGAAAGCTGACGGCACAGTCGAAGCATGGGGGGACAACGAATTCGGCCAGGCAACCGTGCCCTCAACCCTGACCGATGTCATTCACATTTCCGCCGGAGGTTTCCACAGTCTGGCTCTTCGCTCCGACGGCACGGTCGTGGCATGGGGGGACAGCAATTACGATCAAACCACCGTGCCTGACAACCTGTTTGATATCATCGCCGTTTCCGCGGGCAAGTTCCACAGCCTTGCTTTGAAGATAGACGGCACGATCAGCGGCTGGGGTGGTGTCTCCGATTCCAGCGCGGCCGGAAAGATTCCCCGTGTCGTCGAAGATATTGTCAGCTACGACAGCGGAGGCGGACACCACCTGGCCATCCGGACGGACGGCACGGTGATCGCCTGGGGGCGCAATGACAAAGGCCAGTGCAACGTCCCCGACAATATCTGGGACCCCGTCAAAGTCGCGGCCGGCGGCGCCCACAGCCTGGCGTTGCAATCGGACGGCACGGTCGTGGCATGGGGCGATGACACCTATGGCCAAGCCACCGGGACCATGGGCTGGAGCGGCGTTTTGGACATTGAGGCGGGGCTTTTTCACAGCTTGGGCATTATACAGCCTATAAGCGAGATTGTCGCCTGCGGCATTGACGATCAAAGCGCGGACGACTACGGGCAAGTCAGCGACACCCCTTTCGTTACGGGGGCCGTGGACATTTCAGCTGGCGCCTATCACAACACAGTGCTGTTAGACACCGGCTCCATGCAGGCTTGGGGGCGGGACGACTCCGGCCAGGGAACGATACCGGGGGGGCTCGACGGCGTTATCGTGACAGGGGTCGCCTCCGGCGAGTTGCACAACGCGGTCATCCAAGAAGACGGCACCGTCTACGCTTGGGGCAATGACAACTCGGGCGCCACCACCGTCCCCTCGGAGCTGACGGATCCGGAGCTGGCGAAAGTCGCGGACCTCGTCTGCGGAAACTCTTTCAACCTGGCTTTGCGCTCGGACGGATCCGTCACCAGTTGGGGGGATAACACAAACGGCCAGCTGCCCGAAGGCATCACTGGCGCCCTGGCCATGTCGGCGGGAAACAGCTACAGCTCCGTGCTCCATCTGGCTCCCCCGCGCCCGGGCAACCTTAAGGCGTCGGACGGCCTCCATGCGGACAAAATAGAGCTTATCTGGGACACCGTCCCTAACGTGGACAGTTACGCGGTCCACCGCGGCACTATCAACGACCCCGCGGCCGCCACAATCATCGCCACCGGCCTCTCCGCCGCAACGACCAGTTACGACGACACGGATATAAGTTTAACCGCGGGCGATATTTATTATTACTGGGTTTCCACCAATACCTCCGCCGATGGCGACAGCCTCTTCAGCAACGCGGACGGCGGCTACTTGGCGCAAGACCTTGCCAACGCCGATTTCTGGGGCGCCAACTTCGACGGCGTGGCCGCGCCCGGCATTGACTTCTCGCTGGTCCAGCGTTTCGATTTGGGCTTCCGCCACGGCGTGGCGCTGCTGGACGACGCCACCGTGCAATGCTGGGGCTGGACGGGGCCATTCCCCAACGATTTGGGCGCCACGCAAGGCCCCCTTTACAATGGCCAATTCGATCCCACCGACGTGCCGCCCGAGCTGGCGGACCCGGGAACGGCCCAAGTGCGGGACGTCCATGCGGGCGCACACCATTGCCTGGCCTTGAAAACCGACGGCACCGTCAGAGCATGGGGCTGGAACACAAACGGCCAGGCCGCCGTCCCCGCCCAGCTTCACGGCGTCGTTCAAATCGCTGCGGGCGCTTACCACAATCTGGCCTTGAAGCACAATGGCCGTGTCGTGGCATGGGGCGGCAACGAGCACGGGCAAACCACCGTGCCCCTGCAAGTCGGCGACCCCTCGGACCCCGCTTTCACGGGCGCGGTGGAAATCGCAGCGGGCCGGGCGCACAGCCTCGCGCTATTGCCTGATGAAACCGTGCTGGGCTGGGGCGACAACACCTATTATCAGTTGGATCTGGCCGCCTTCAGCGGCGTCAAGGCCGTCGCCGCCGGACGGCGTCACAGCCTCGTCCTGCTGTCCGACGGCTCCGTCACCGGCGCCGGGGACAACACGTATGGCCAAACCACCATACCCTCGGCCGCGGTAGACGTGCAAAAAATCTGGGCCGGATGGGACCACAATCTGGCTTTGCTCGGGGACGGCTCCTTCATCGCCTGGGGCCGGAACGATTACAGCCAAGCCATGAGTCCCGGTGAAAGCTTCACCACCCTCGGCGACTGCGGCGGCTGCGAAGGCGGCGCGGGCGGCGGCGGCAGCGGCGGCGGCTGCGGATGCGGCGCCCCCCACGACACCGCCGTCACCGCGGAAAAGGTGGCCGCCGAGGAAGGAGACAACGTCATGTTCCAATGCTACACCGTGGGTGAAACACCACTGAGCTTTCAATGGCGCAAAAACGGCGGCGATATTGACAGTGAAACCGAAGATTACCTTTACCTCACAAGCACAACATTCGACGATGACGCCGATTATTCGGTGCATGTCAGCAACAACGCCGGCGACGAAACCAGCCCGGACGCGCCCCTGGCAGTCCTGGCAGCCTATTTCAAAAGCTGGCTGACTCCGGCTTATTTTACCGAGGAAGAATCGGAAGATCCAGAAAAAGCCGACTACAATGCCGACCCGGACGAAGACGGCATGGAAAACCTTCTCGAATACGCATTCAATCTGGACCCCGCGGCCTGCGACTCGGCGGGCGTCGTCACCTCCGACTACAATGCCACCGGCGACACCCTCTGCCTGTCCATCACGTTCCCCGTGCTGGAAACACCCGACGCCAACGTCTATTACCGGGTGGAAAAATCCTCGGATTTGCAGACATGGTCACTCAAGGAGACGGTGGACACCTCCGGATGGAGCTCCGGAGACTTCGGCGACTACACCTCCGAAGACTGCTCGGACCCGCACTTTCTGCGCATCCGCATCGAAGAAAAATAACGCGCCGCCCGACGCCGGCGCAGCTTGACAACCTCAAACTACCAACAAAAAATGGCAAAATTACCCGGACATCCCCTCCGCCGCGCCCGTTTGCTGGCGGCGTTCCTGTCTCTGATCGCTTCGTGCGGCTTTCTCTTTTCCGAGGAGCCGGCTGACCCCGCCGCCCATTACCTGGGCATCAACGTCTGGTTCATCGGCGACTACCAGGGCGACAACGCATTCGTGGACATCATGAAACACGCCCGCTCCTGGCAAAAATACAACTGGAACGACGGCGCCGCCGTCGTGGACGCCGACGGCTGGCCGATGGAGGACTGCAGCACGGTCATCTTCGGCGAAGACAACGAGACCGGAACGTATCACCTCGTCTTCACCGGCCAGGCCTCGTCCATCAGCATGATGTGGCTCAGCGGCTCGGTGTCGGATGTCGTTTACGATTCTGGAACCAACACCACCACCGCGGATGTCGAGCTGACCGACACCTCCGGAGGTTCCGGCGGATTGAAATTTTATGAAACCAAGCGCCAGCCCGGGGACTCGCCCGGCACCGGCATCACCAACGTCCGCCTCTACCGCCCCGGCTACCCGGCGGACGGCTCGGTTGTCTTCACCACACGGTTTCTCAATGTCATGAACAAGTTCCAGGTGGTGCGCTTCATGGACTGGGTCCATACCAACAAAAACGCGCTGGTGTCCTGGGATCAGCGCCGCAACCCCGGCCAGGCCGCCCGCCAGGAATTCACGAACAGCTACAGCCACACCGGATCGCGGGGCCATGTCATGGAACATTTCATCCAGCTCTGCAACGAAATTAACGCCGACTTGTGGATCAATATCCCCGTGGACGCGGACGACGACTACGTCACCAAGACCGCCCAACTCATCAAATACGGCAGCGACGGCGTCAACCCCTACACCAGCCATGAGGCCAGCCCGGTCTATCCGCCGCTGAATTCCAACCTGAAAGTGTATGTCGAATACGGCAACGAAATCTGGAACAGCGCGCCGGGCTTTCAGTGCTTCGGCTGGGTGGAGAACCACGCCCTCGCCATCCAGGGACCGCCTTACGACCACCCGATCGAGTTCGACGGCGAGGAAGACCAGTACACCCTCATGGCCCGCTACGCGGCGTGGAAAACCGTGGAGATCAGCAATCTTTTCCGCTCCGTTTTCAGTGACGGCGACATGGGCTCCCTTGTGCGCCTCGAGCTCATGGGCCAGATCGGCGGCAACTGGTTCAACCCGCGCCAGCTCCCCTGGCTCGAGGCTTTCTACTCCACCTACCGGGACGAGACCGACCCCTTCCCCAACACGGATCCCCAGCCGGTCTCCTATTACATGCACGGCGCGGGGGGATCAGGCTACTACGGCGTCAACGACTGGAGCTCGCCCAACCCCGACGACTTCTTCGCCGCGGGCAATTACCCCGCAACCGACTGGTGGAAAAGCACCGGCATAGACGCCCTGCGGGCCAGAAACTACGGCCTCTACCGCGTCGGCTACGAGTCCGGCATGGGCCTGGACGGCGGCGGCGACACTTTCACCGACGCCGAGAAACAGACCCTCAACGAAGACATCCGAATGAAAGACCTGACCGAGGTCTATCATGACGAGTGGACCCGTGCCGGCGGCGAACTGATGGTCTATTATGTCAACGTCGGCCCGGTCAACTGGGAGTTCACCTGGGACGTGGACGAAACATCCTCGCCCAAGCTCCAGGCCATTGATGAAATCCGGGACAACCGCGCGCGAGTGGCCGTGGATATCGGGCAGGAAGTCTCCGGAACGGCCGTCGCCATAGACCAAAGGGACACGAATGTCTTTTACTCTTACGCGCCTTCCTCCACTTACGACACCACGGTGGACGGGGAGGACTGCATCGTTTATAAACAGAGCGATGAATGGGCGTGCTTCGCCATCAACACCACCCAAGGCGGCTACTATGACCTCTCCGTGCGGCTGCGCAGCGGCGCCATCAACTTGGTCATTACCGTCAACGGCGCCGAAATAGGGACTATTCCCGTGGCGGACACCGGCGGCGTCCTCGTGGACACTTCGACCATCCAGGTGCCGGTCCTTGCCAATAAATTGAACGCGCTGCGCATCATGTGTTCCGGGGGCGGGATGACACTGCGCTCCGCCACACTGACCTACGCCAGCTCGTTCGACCTGCAAATCACCACCACCACCCTGCCGGACGCGGATCAATATCAGTCATACAGCACGACGCTCGAAGCCAGCGCCGGAATTCCGCCCTACACGTGGAGCATCGCCAGCGGCAGCCTGCCTTCCGGGCTTTCCCTGGACCCGGCGACAGGCGAAATCTCCGGCACGCCGGATGAAAGCGGCTCCTTCCCCTTCACCGCCCGGGTGGACGACTCGGACAGTCCCGCCGCTTATGACACCCAGGAACTGACCCTGACCGTCAACCCCGCGCCCCCGCTGGAGATCACCACCACCAGCCTGCCCAACGGCACTTTGAGCCAAGCCTACAGCGAGACGCTCTCGGCCGGCGGCGGCAAACCTCCTTACACTTGGAGCATCGAATCCGGCTCGCTGCCGGACGGCCTCTCCCTGAACACATCCACAGGAGAAATCTCCGGCACTCCGACGGCCACGGGAGACTTTCCCTTCACCGCCCGGGTGGACGACTCGGACAGTCCCGCCGCTTATGACACCCAGG
>CAZYUX010000014.1:0-12779 GCA_964650745.1 uncultured Puniceicoccaceae bacterium | reverse complement strand
CCCTTCACCGCCCGGGTGGACGACTCGGACAGTCCCGCCGCTTATGACACCCAGGCTTTGAGCATCTCCATCCTTCAGTCCCCGCCCGCCGCGCCGGACAACCTCACCGCCAGCGCCGTTGGCAGCACCCAGATCGAACTGGGCTGGAACGACAACTCCACTGATGAAACACTCTTTAAAATCGAGCGCTCTCCGGACGGCTCCACCGGCTGGACCCAAATCGCCACCGTCGAAACCGACGCGCACAGTTACCTGGACACCGGGTTGACAACGGGCAACACCTATTACTACAGGGTGCGCGCTTACAACGGCGCGGACTCGGACTACTCGAACACGGCCAGCGCCACCGTCACCGCCTCCGGCAGCGCCACGCTCTTCTCCGAAGACTTCTGCGCGGCGCTCGGAGCGGAATGGACGCAGACCGTCACCGGCGGCGCCAACAACCCGACGCTGACGGTTGACTCCTGCGCGATGACCATCGGCAACCTCGATTCCATGAACAACGACAGCGGCGCCAAAGCCTACATCGAGCAGTCCTACGACAACTCGGTCAACCAGTTCGGCACTTTGACGGGCTACTTCGACATTGATTTCAGCAACTCGGTCTTCGTCCTGCCGGGCCCCGACGGCCAGGGGACGGTCCGCCTCTTCGAGCACTGGCTGAGCAGCGGAAATAACGCGACGATGAGGATGTGGATGGTCTATTCCGGCTGGAACGACTGCTATAAACTCGAGGCCAGTAACGGCATCCAGTGGTCGGGCGGCGCCGTGGCCGGCGTCAGCATCAGCAAAGCCGACTTCGAGACGAACCATCCCCGCATGCGCATCGAGTATGTCACCACATACACGGACAACGGTTCTCTGAATTGGGACGTGGATACGGACTGGACGATCATCAACCTTGCCGACATGGGCACGCTTTACACCTTCAGCACGACCCATAATTACACCTGCAGCGACGGCGGCTGGAATCCTTTCACCGACGCCAACCACCGGTTCCTCTACGGTTGCGTGAACCACAATGTTGACACGGCCCAGGATATGACGGGCTCGCACGTGTGGGAATACATCCACTCCGGCGCGCAGACGCCCGGCGGCGGCCCCGGCGAGTTCCGCTTCGGCCAGGAATCCTACACGGTCAATGAAAGCGACACGGTGGTTCAGGCCTCCATCCCCGTCTGGCGCGTCAACGGCACGGACGGGGCGGTCAGCGTGGACTTCGCGACATCCGACGGGACCGCCATAGCCGGGACGGATTACACCGCCAACAGCGGCACCTTGAATTGGGCTGATGGCGAGGATTCCGTCAAAACCTTCACCGTGGACATTCTCAGCGACCCCGCCGCCGAACCCGAAGCGACGCTCAGCCTCACCTTGAGCGCCCCGTCCGGCGGCGCCTCTTTGGGAACACCGGACACGGCCACGCTGGCCATCCTCGACTGGGAGCAAACCGCCGCCCCGCCAGTCTACATCATCGCGGTCACACCCGGAGGCACTGACCTGACACTTGAATTCGGGACCGTCAGCGGCAAGCTCTACCGGCTGATGAAGAACACCTCGACGCCGGATCTGGCTGATGGCGGCTGGACCGCCACCGGGGACGAGGTGACGGGCGACGGCACGGTGATGACATTCACCGTTGCCAAACCGGCCGCCGGACAGGTCTTTTACACGATCGAATACGAGGAATAGGAATAACCGCCGGACGGAGTTTTAAATTCGTCAACCTGGCTTGGCGGCAGCCGGGCGCGGTTGCCCGGAGGCTGGAATTTTAACTTATTCCAAGACCTCGTTCACGGCGTCGCGCTGGCGGCCTTCCGCTTTATCAACCGTGTCTCGAGTCCGCTCGTAAGCTTTTTTGGGATTGGAGACGGCTTCCTGGCGCAGTTTCGCGGCGTCATCCCCGGCGGCGTCCGAACCGCCAACCTTTTTGAAGTAGAAGTAAACCAGCCCCGCGATGATGATCAGGGTGACGAGGACGCCAATAAGCCCCCGGCCCCGGCGCGTTCCGTTGTTGCCAGATGCGTTCATGATGATTTCCCTTGCCGAGTTTCTTTTATCATGCCGCGGCCGCCGCGGCAAGGCAAGTTTTTAATCGGCTGCTCCGCACCGGCGGGACCAGACTTGCATTGAAAAGAGGAGGAAATGCTCGAGGGCCACTTCGTCGCGCAGGTAAACTTCGAGCAGGCCGGCGGCGCGCTCCAGCTCGTCCACCGCGCCGGTCAGCGCGCGGGCGGCGGAGCGGCGGTCGGCTTCCGGCCTTTCGCGGGCGAATTGGCGGGTCGCCTGCTCAATGTCCAAAAAGAGCTTGCGGCGCAGCCCCCGGCGCGCGCCGGTTTCATGGGCTTGTATTTCCTCTTCCCCAAGCCCGGCGGGCAAATGTTCTTTTTCCTCTTGCCAGAGAGCGCCGGCAATAGAAGAGGCGGCCGCCTGGTAACGGGTCACCAGGCCGTAAGCGCCCATAACGGCGCGGGCCAGGTCATCCGGGTTTTCCGCGCCCCGCCAAACCGTTTCCAGCCAGTCCCGGTAGTCCAGCAGCCATTGCCGCCATGATTTGTCCCGCGCCGCGGTGTCCCCGGCCGGGATGCGGAAGTGGGGGCAGCGGCTGCGGATGGTGGGCAAAAGGTCATGGGGGCGTGTGGTTAAAAGCAGGATAAAGGCGCCTTCCGGCGGCTCCTCGAGCGTTTTCAAAAAAGCGTTGGCGGAGGCGTCGTTCATGCGGTCGGCTTCGAACACGACGGCGGCTTTGCGGCCGCCCTGGAGAGGGGTGTGCTGCATGAGCCGGATAAGCTGCCGGGTTCCATCCACCCCGATTTGCCGGCCCTTTTTAGCGGGCCTGATGGTGAAAAAGTCCGGATGTTTTTCCGGGTGTGGCGCGCCGAGCAACGCCCCCGCCAGGGCCAGGGCGGTTTCCTCGAGGACCGCAAAGTCTTCCCCGTGCAGGAGGATGGCGTGGGCCAGCCTTCCCCGCTCCAGCGCGCGCGCCAGAACTTGCACCGGCCGGCTCGAACGCAACGGCTCACGCAAAGCGTTTTGCCAGCTCATCCCAGATTTTTTCCTCGACCTTTTTCCGGTGCTGGGAGCCATCCACCACGACAAAGCGTTCCGGCATCGTTTTGGCCAGCAGCAGGTAGCCTTCGCGCACCAGCCGGTAAAACTCGATATTTTCCTTTTCCATACGGTCCGGCATTTCATTGACGCGGTGGCGGATGCGCGCCAGGCCCACTTCGGGGGGCACGTCACAGATCACCGTCACATCCGGCATGATGTTGCCAACCGCGAAGCTGTTGATCATGTGCACCGGTTCGGAAGCGATTTTCCGCCCCACGCCCTGGTAAACTGTCGTGGAGTCCAGAAAGCGGTCACAGAGCACGATTTTTCCGGCCTTGAGAGCGGGCAGCACCACCTCGCGCACGAGCTGGGCGCGGCTTGCGGCGAAAAGCAGCAGTTCCGTCTCAGGCGTCATCTTTTCGCCTTCGGGTGCGTGCATGATCAAGTGGCGGATTTCTTCGCCGATTTCCGTGCCGCCGGGCTCGCGCGTGACCAGCACGTCGTACCCGGCATCCTCGAAGCGCGTGGCCTGCCGGCTCACCTGTGTGGTTTTGCCGCTGCCCTCCGAACCTTCGAAGGTAATGAACGCGCCTCTTTCGTCTTCGCTGGCTTCGAGCATCGTTTATCCCTGGTTGCGGATGAAAGCATCAATGCCGCAAAGAGCGGGGCTGGCGCCGCGGAACACATAGTAGCCGGAAAAAGCCGTTGCAAGGGTCAGACAGTGCGGCGGCGGCATCCGCAACAGCTGGCCAAGAGCGAATCCGGCGTTGAAGTGGTCCCCCGCGCCGGTGGTCAGGACCGGATCTTCCGTGTAGGGCCCTTCCACGTGCCAGGCGTCGTCCTTCGTGGCGCAGGCGGCTTCCTTCAAGGGGTGAACGACCACGCAGGTAATGTCCATGTCCTGCCGGATGGCCCAGGCCATTTTTTTTAATTTATCCGGACTGCCGCCATCCGCTTCATGGCCCAGCAGCGCGCTTATCCGCTGGGCTTCCTTCAAGTTCAGGCCCAGTGTCACCTGCCCGTAAGAGCAGAACCGGCCGATGGTTTTGAGCATGCCCTGCAAGTCTCCGGCGGAACGCTTCTCCGGGTCGGCCAGATCGAAGTAAAACAACCGGCCGCCTTCTTTCGGCCCCAGATTGGGCAGAACACGGTCCAGAACCGCGTTAAGGATGGCTGTCATGTTCGGGATCATTGTCCAGTTGACCATCGAGATCAGGTCCGCCCGCGAAACCGCGTCAATAAACTGCCCTTCTCCCATCACCTTGATGATGTTGGAATAGGTGAGTTCATCCAGACTCGACATCATCCCCAGCATGATCTTGCCGTCGCTGAACTCGATCGCGTGGGTGACGCCCGGCCCGGTGATGGAGACGGCGGCGGTCTTCTCCGCCAGGTCCTTGAAAACGGGATGGATATGCGGGCGGCCCAGCGCGCCGATGAGTTTGACGCCGAGTCCGGCCGAGAGCAGCGCCTCCGCCATGATGGGGGCGTTGCCTCCGAGTTTTTCCCGCTTCAGGTAAAGCTCGATATTCGTGCTTTTACCCGCCGCCGCCGAGATGCGCGCTCCGAACTCGCCGATTAAGCGGATAGGCTCGAAGCGGTCCCCCTGCCCCATGCGTCTGCCCACCGGGGCGACAATCCGGTCCACGAAACCGTCCAGTCCCACAAGAGTGCGCAAGGCGCTGGCCTTGCCGCTGTTTTTGCCCAGATCCTCAAGCGTTTTCTCCTTGTAATCCATGTGCGTGAAAATTTTTCCGTTCCACCAAAAGTCATCCGCCCGCAAACAGCAATCTCTTTCTTGTTCTCCAGCCCGTTTTTAGCGCCGGCGCATGAATCAGCGGCCAAGGCTGTCCTCGATGGCATTTTGCTGCCGGGCTATGTCGTGCAGGGTAACGATGCCGAGGAGTTGGCCGGGATCGTGGGCATTGACCACGGGGGCTTGCAGAATGTCATTGAGCACGAGGGTGTTGGCGGCATCGCGAATGGAGTCGCCCGGAAACACCGACACAATTTTCCGCCCGCGCACAAGGCCGGAGACCGGCATGCCCGGCAGCTCGCGGGCGGCTTCTTCGAGCTCGTTCCGGGTGACCACGCCGGTGATCCGCCCCCGGGCGTCAACCACCGGATAAGCGTGGTGCGGGCGGCCTTCCAGCCGCCGCATGTTTTCCCGCGCGGAAAGATGGCCCGCCGCCGTGACGGGATTGAAAGAGGTGATAACGCTCACGGGCAGATTGCGCCAGTCTTGCTGTCCTTTGTAGCCGGGAAACTTTTTGAGGCTGATTTTGTCTTGCAGGAGCAGGGCGTCGTAAATGGGGACGTGCTGCAGCTTGGAAGCTATAAGGTAGGCGGTGGCATTGCCAATCATCAGGGGCAAAATCAGGGCGTACTCCCGTGTCATCTCAAAGACAATCATGAATGAAGTCAAAGGACAGCGGATAACGGCGGCGAAGAAGGCGCCCATCCCGAGCAGGGCTGACGCTGCAACCAGCTCGGGGCCGAAACCGAAAAGCCGCCGCAGAACGATGCCGCCCGCCGCGCCCAGCATTCCGCCAATGAAGAGCGCTGGGGCGAAGATGCCGCCGCTGTTGCCGCTGCCGTATGCCAGCATGGTTGCGATGAACTTGCCCAGCAGCAGTGCCAGCACCACTCCGAGGACAAGGAGGCTGCCGTTGAGGGCCGCGGACAGGTCCCCGTAGCCAATGCCGAACACGCCGTTTTTTCCGGTAAGGTAAAAGACCGGCGCCCCCGTCAGCCCCACGCCCAGGCCGCCCAGCGCCGGCTTGAGCCACGGCGGCGCGGTTTGCCATTCCTTGAAAAAAGCGCGGGTCCGCAGAATGCCCTTTACAAACGCGTGCCCCGCCAGCCCGGCGGCGGCGCCCAACGGGATGCAGGCAAGCATCCACCAGTCCGTTTCGAATCCCGGCAGGTCGAGGGTGAACGCGGGGTGCTCCCCCAGGCATACGCGCTCGACGGCGGCGGCGATGACCACGGAGACCAGGATGCCGAAGAGAGATTTGGTGCTGAAGTCGCCCAGCAGCTCCTCGAAGACAAAAAACATGGCAGCTATGGGAGCGTTGAAAGCGGCGGCGATGCCCGCCCCCATCCCCACCGGCACCATGGCCTGCACACGCTTGCGGGCCAGGCCGAAAATCTGGCCGAGTTTCGAGGCAAGGGCGGCGCAGATATGCACCGTCGGCCCTTCACGCCCCAGACTCAGGCCCATTCCCACCGACACCGTCCCCACAATATAACGGTGCGCGGCCTCCCGCCAGTGGAAGCGCCCAAAATTATGGTAGTAGCGGACTTTCGTCTGGGGAATGCCGCTCCCGCCGCTGGACGGCGCGAACCGGTGGATGTATATCCCCGCGAACAGGCCGGCGGCGGCCGGCATGGCGATCATCGCCGCCGCGGCGCCAGCCCCCTCGAGCCTGGACGCAAAAGTCCAAACAGCCGCAAAAAGCGCGTCAATCGAAAGGTGAAAGAGCACGGCGGTGAAGCCGCAGAGCACTCCGGCCAGAATCCAGAGGATCAGGTAGCGCTGGGTGTCGGTGAAATGCGCCCGAAGCCATTCAGGGATTTCCGATAGCCGTAGTCTTTTGTTTTTATCCGGCCGTGTCATCCTTCCCCGTTTAACCGCCGCGCGCCTGTTTTCAAGAGAACTTTTCGCGCCGCGCAGCTCAAATCAGCGCGCGCGGCCGGCGTGTCATCATGCCGCGTTTCAAGTTTTTATTTCGCGGCCGCGGCCCCGGGTCTGCCGGATGCGGAGAGGTGTTTTTTCAGGACAATGGCGCTTTCGGCGGCCATCCAGATTTCGAGAGCGAGGATGGCCAGACCGATGGTGAAAAGGAGCCAGTTCGAGCCGCTGAAAAACAGGCGCAGGTTGGCGGCCATGGCCCAGGCCGTCATCACGATCATGAAAACCATGGGAACAGCGGTGAAAACAGGACTGGTTTGCCGCTTGACTAAATAAATCGTCACCACCAGCAGGGCGAGGCCGGCCAGGAGCTGGTTGACCGCGCCGAAGAGGGGCCAGAGGATCAGCCCGCCTTGCTCGCTGGAGAAAGCCAGAAGAAAGGCCAGCAGGACGGCGGCAAAGGTTGCGGCGTGTTTGCCGGTGAAGCATTTCAGATTCCATGACCGCGCCATCTCGGTGATGACGTAACGCTGGATGCGCGTGGCCGAGTCGAGCGTGGTGGCGGCAAAGGAAACAATGAACACCCCTAAAATGGTCATGGCGACATTTTCGGGCACGCCGAAAGAACCAATGAGATTGGACGCGCCAGTGACGAACGCGCCCAGTTTGCTTCCCAAACCGCTGGCCGCGCCCCAGCTCGAATAGTGGTGCTGGAAGGCGGCCGCGCCGGTCAGAATGGTTCCCTCTCCAGTGTTCAGCTTCATGCCGAGGCCCGCTCCGGCGGCAATGATGACAAGCGTGGCCAGCGCGCCTTCGAGCAGCATCCCGCCGTAGCCGATGACTTGGGCGTCGGTTTCTTTGGCGCATTGTTTCGATGTGGTGCCGGAAGAGACCAGGCAATGAAACCCCGAAACCGCCCCGCAGGCCAGAATCACGAAAATAAAGGGCAGAACGGGCGGAGCGCCAGCCGGGTCCAGGTGAACCGCGGGAGCGACGATTGGGGGGCGCGCCAGAACCGTCCCCAGCCCCAGCAGAAACAGGGCGATGAAAAGCTGGTGCGCGTTGATAAAATCCCGGGGCTGCAAGAGCGTTTGCACTGGCAGAATGGACGCGATGTAACAGTAAACCAGCAGGACGAGAATCCAGACCGTGCGGGGGCTTGCCCCCAGCAATTCCGGCATCTGCAGGGGATAATACGCCCCCAGCACCACCGTGGCATACATGATAATGACAGCCGCCGCTCCCAGGACGTTGATATTGCCCCCCTTTTTGTATATCAGCCAGCCCAGGCAAACCGCGATCGGCACCTCCAGCCATACCGGCAGCACGGCTTGGGGATACATGTTGAAAAGGATGGCGATGATCAAGGCAAACACCGCCAAAACCAGCCACAGCCCGAAGAAGATAATCAGCATGAAAAGCGCCCGGACGCGGGGGCTGATGATGTCCCCCGCCAAGTCGCCAATGGAGCGCCCCTGCCCGCGCAGGGAGACCACCAGCGCTCCGAAATCATGCGCGGCCCCCATGAAAATGCTCCCGATGAGAATCCAGACTATGGCCGGGACCCAGCCCCAGATGATGGCGATGGCCGGCCCCACGATCGGCCCCAGCCCGGCGATGGATGTGTAGTGGTGGCCGAAGAGGACGTGCCGGTGCGCCGGCACATAGTCCACGTTGTCCCGCATGGATTCGCTCGGGCAGACCGCGGACGGGTCAATTTTGAAAATCTTGCGCGCCAGAAAACGCCCGTAGGTGTGATAGGCAACCAGATACGCCGCCGCCATCAACACCGCCAGCAACAAAGAATTCATGAGCGGAATCATGGCCCTCCCCGCCGGGAGCGCAATAATAATGAGGGTCCCGGGACGAAGGGTCTCTTATGGCAACCTTCCGCCAGGCCACAAGATGAGGAGATTATCGCGTTGAGGTTTTCCGGAATTTGATTTCTTGTGGCTTGCGATTTTTACGGCAGCCATGATGTCCGAATCCTCCATCCGCCGCGAAGCCTTTCCTGCCAATCCCCCGTTTTTGTTCTGGGCGCCTTTGCTGCTTGTTCTGGCCGCGGCCGCCGTTTACGCTAACAGCCTGCGGATCCCCTTTGTCCTCGATGACGAAATTTCGATCGAGGAAAACGAGTCCATCCGGCATCTGTGGCCCCCTTGGCCGGTGCTCCATCCGCAAGCCGGACACACGATCAGCCGGCCTTTCCTCAGTCTGACTCTGGCGCTGAATTACGCCTTTGGCGGTCTGGATGTACGCGGGTATCATCTTTTCAACCTGGCCGTGCACACGCTGGCGGCTTTGGCCTTGTTTGGCGCCGCCCGGCGCGCGCTGCTCAAAATCCGCGGCGCGCCGTTCTCACAAAGGGAATCCAGTCTGCTCGCCTTTGGCATCGCTTTGATATGGGTGCTGCATCCGCTCCAAGTGGTGTCCGTCAGCTACATCGTCCAGCGGGCGGAATCCATGATGGGGCTTTTTTACTTGTTGATTCTGTATTGCCTGCTCCGGGAGGCGGAATCGCCGAAACAGCTTCGCTGGCGGATATTGGCGTGGACAAGCATGTTGCTGGGGGCGGGAAGCAAGGAAGTGATTGTGACCGCGCCGGTCGTGGCGCTGCTTTATGACCGGATTTTCCTCGCATCCTCCATGGCTGAAATCCTCCGCAAGCGCAAGTGGTTCCACGCGGGGCTGGCGGCGGGATGGCTGCCCCTGGTCTGGCTCATCTGGAGTGGCGGGGGCCGGGGCGGAGCGGTCGGGTTCGGGTGCGGCGTCGAGGTTAGCCATTATGTTTTGACGCAGATGAAGGCCGTTGTGATGTATCTGCGGCTGAGTTTTTGGCCTTCTCCGCTCGTTTTCGATTACGGCAAGGCGCTGGTGGAGCACCCCTCGGAAGTGCGGGGGGAAGCCCTGATCCTGACCCTGATGGCAGCGGGAACTTTGTATGCCCTGTGGCGGCGGCCCGCGGCGGGCTTTTGCGCGGCCAGCTTTTTCATTATCTTATCTCCCTCCTCCAGTTTCGTGCCGCTGACGACACAAACGATGGGCGAGCACCGGATGTATCTGCCGCTGGCCTGCCTGGCAGCTTTGCTCGCGCCGGGATTCTACCTGACGTGGCGGCATTTCGTCCGGCCTCTTGCGCCGGACAAAACGTGGGTGAAGCTGTTCCCGCTGGCGGTCCTGGCCCTTTCGGCGGCGCTTTTGGGAGAGTCCACCCGCCGGCGCAACGCCCGGTATCAAACCGAACTGGCAATATGGGACGACACCGCCGTCAAACGCCCCAAAAATGTGCGCACATTCATCAACCGCGGGCGGGCGCATGAAGAACGCGAGGAATGGGAAAAAGCCCTGGAGAATTACACCCGGGCGGCGCATTTACGTCCCGATTACGCCAAAGCCCGTTACAACCGGGCCAACGCCCTCCACCGGCTCGGGCGTTTCGAAGAAGCCCTGCGGGAAGCCAACCGCGCCATCGCCTTGAGAAAGGACTACGCCAAAGCGCTCTACCTGCGCGGCTTGCTTCATTCCAGGCGCCACGCGCCGCATAAAGCTCTGGAAGACTACACCGCCGCCGTGGCGGCCCGCCCGGATTATGTGAAGGCCTGGAACAACCGAGGCAACATTCTGAAACAGCTGGACCGGCCGGCGGAAGCCCTGGACTGTTACAACAAGGCGCTGGCTCTGGATCCCGGCTATCTCCGGGCGCTTTACAACCGGGCCGCCCTCCGCCGCCATTCAGGAGATTATCAGGGAGCCGAAGAAGACTACACTTCCTGCCTGACAATAAACCCGCAATTCGAAGAAGCCCTTTATAACCGCGCGACACTTTTTCTGACACAGGGCCGCCTCCCCGAAGCCCTCGATGATTACAACCGCCTGATTCACCTCGCTCCCGCCCACGTCAAAGCCTATAACAACCGCGCCGGAATCCACAAGCAACTGGAAGAATATGAAAAGGCCTTGGCAGACTGCCGGCGGGCAGCGGAGCTGCGGCCGGACAACCCCCGTTATCTGGCTCATTACGCCTGGGCTCTGGCCGCCTTCCCGGCCGAAGGTTTGCGGGACGGCCCCCGCGCCCTCGGTCTGGCCCGCCGGGCATGCGAACTGGACGGCCGCTCCCATTCATCCCTCAAAGCCCTGGCCGCCGCTTATGCCGAATGCGGACAGTTCGAAAAAGCCGCCGCCGCCGCCCAAGAGGCATTGCGAAAAGCAGAAGCGGCCAAGGCTCCGTCCGCCGCCGCCCGCCTGCGCCAGTGCCTCGAGCGCTGCCGCGCCGGCCTGCCTTGCAGAGAATGAGCGCCAGCAGACCAGCCGCCACTCCCGGCCAAATACCGCCTTGACCGATCACCCAATACACATCTGAATCATCCCGCCCGGCTGAACAAAAAAACCGCCAAAATTACCTTTGAATCATGCCGCCCGATATTCCATTTCCCCCTGAACCAGAACGAAACAAAGTTTTTTTATGCCGCTCGCATCCGGATTTCCATATTCCGGGAGACGTGGACGTCGGGGACGGTTTCGACGGTGAGGCCTACGCCAAACGCCTGAAGGCTTGCGGTTGCGACGCCGTGGCGTTCTTCGCCAAGTGCCATTACGGCCACTCTTACTACGACACCCAAACAGGCATCCGCCACCCGCGCCTGAAAAAGGATATGCTGGCGGAAGTGGTGAAAGGATGCCGAAAATACGACATCGGCGTGATCGCTTATTTCAGCGTGTTTTTAAGCACCGTGGACGTGGAGAAACATCCGGAATGGGCGGCGCACTCGAACTCGAAACTGGCCGACGCCGGTTTTGACAGCGGGCGCTACCGGCGCGTCTGCGTCAACAGCCCATTCATCGAAGAGATGCTGCTGCCGCAATGCGCGGAAGTGGCGGCGGATTATGACGTGGACGAAATTTTTCTGGACACCATGGCCTCCTTCCAGCCCTGTTACTGCCCGCATTGCCGCGCGAAATTCGGGCGGGACATTCCGGAAACGCCGGAAGACGAGGCGTGGCTGGACTATGTGCGCTGGTTCGCGGGATGTTACGCGGCCTTCCACGCCCGCGCTCCGGAAGTCATTCATAAAGCGAATCCAAATATTGCCGTTATCTTCAACTGGAAATGGGGCATCCGGGAGCCGGAGATGCCGCCGCCCCACATCGGAAGGCTGGCGGCGGATCTGATTCCTTCCGGCATGGAGGCCGCCAAGCACTGCCGCTACTTCGCGGGGACGGATTTGCCCTTCGACTACATGACCGGGCGTTTTCTGCACGGCTTGGGCGACTGGAACAACAACACTCCGGAAAGCCTGCTTTACACGGCCGCCGCCACCGCCGCCAACGGCGGAAGCTTTTATCTGATAGACCGCCAGCTGCCTGACGGCCGCCTCGAAGAACGCGCCTATGGCATGATGGCGAAGGTGTTCGGTTTCCTCCAGGAGCGCCGGGAGTATCTAACAAACGCTTCGCACGCGCCGGAGATTGGGATCCTTTACAACTACCACTCGGCGGTGGGGCCCAATCTCGAATACTTCGCCCGCCCGGAAGTCCGGAAAGATAAAATGAAGTCCTTCGAGGGCGCGCTGCGGCTGTTTGTCGAGCACGGGCGGCACTTCACTTTTCTCAACGCCGAACGCCTCCCGGAAATTATTCATGATTACCGGCTCATCGTGATTCCCGAACAGGAGCACCTGCCGGCGGCAGTCAAGACGGCATTAAAGAAGCACGTCCAAAACGGCGGGCGCCTGCTCTGCACCCAATGCGCGGCATCCGAAACGGTTGACAAGGATATACTCGATCTGGCGGGCGTGCTCTATCAGGGCCACAGCGAACTGGAATACGGATATTTTGACTGGCCGGAACCCATTCTCGCGCGGGGCCGCTTTGCCGAATTCGAATTGCGGGAAGGAACTCAAACATTGTGCCGCCGGGTGGCGCCCCTGAACGCCGGAGACGGCGGGAAGCGTTTCGGGCACGGCTTCGCTCCGCCCGCCGCCCCGTCGGACCCGCTTGTCACCATCCGCAAGGTTGGCCAAGGCGAAGTCATTTACGCGGGCGCGCCGGTCTTTTATTCTTATCTGGACCACCAAAATCCCGCCCTGGCCCAGTT
>CAZYUX010000013.1:1167-22147 GCA_964650745.1 uncultured Puniceicoccaceae bacterium | reverse complement strand
CGAGATCTACACTCTTTCCCTACACGACGCTCTTCCGATCTAGCAGGTAAAGCGCCTGCCGGTATTTCAAAGCGTGAATATAACGCGCGCCCGCGCCCCGGTGCAGCAGGAGCGCCCGGCCTCTGGAAAACACGGGCTCCATCTCCCGGCAGTTCGGACAGTGCCGGGCGGTTTCCACAACGCCGTAGAAAGGCGCTCCGCATACCGCGCAAGCCGGAGGGCGGATTTCGATCAACTCATCCTGGCAGAACGGGCATAAACAGGAAAATGCGCCCTTGTCCGCGGCGCGGCCGCAACCCAGGCAGTTGCCCGGATACAGCAAGCCGAGCAGGCGGTCAGCGGCTTGGCGAATTGCCGGCGCGGTTTTCATTGCGGTAAAAACACAAAATAAAAACCATGAAAGGCAGGAACAGGACAGCGGGCAGGATTCCGTCAATTACGGCTTCCGTTCCCCGCCACCACGTGGTCCGGCCGGAGGGAATGTCCGCCAGGCGCCCGTAAGCCTTGACCAGGAAAATCCAGCCGGCATGCAGTCCGGCGCATGGCCAAAGCGAGCGCGAGCGCAGAAAAAGAAGGTTAAAAGCCGCGCCGGCAAGGAGAAGGTTGATGAACCGGCATGCGGAGAAGGCGAGAAACGGACTGATTGCCGTGGCTCCGGCGGCATAAAAACCGCTGCCCACACTCACGACCGCGCTATCCTGCCAGGGAATTTTTTTGAAGTGAACCCAAGCGAAAAATAAAGCGCTGAGAAGAATGGCGGGCCAGGGCCGCAGCGCGGCGCGAAACAGCCGCAGAACCACCCCCCGGAATACCGTTTCCTCAATGAGCGCCACCAGAAGACCTGTTAACAGCGCGGCGGGGAGGACGCTGAAAAACAGAGGCCAGCCCAAACCCTCCCGGGCGGGCGGCGAAGCCTGCAACGCTTGCGCCAGCACGGCCGCGCCAGCCAGGACGGCTCCAGCCGCAAACCAGCGCAAAGAAGCCTTCCAATCTCCTGTAAAGCCGAGCCTCCGCCAGGAACGCAATCCGCAGGCGCGCAACAGCCAGGGCAGACCCGCCAGCACCGCCAGCCATCGCAAACGGTCGAAATAGCGGGGGAACGGATGGTCCGCCAGATAACGCAAAAAAGGATGCGGAAATGCTTCCGCCCATGCCGCCGCGCCCCAGTAAACCAGCGGTGAAGCCGCGGCGGCAAACAACAGCGAACCGAAGAAAAAAACCGCCAAATAAACCAGTCCCCGCCAGGAACGCTCCGGCGGTTTGCGTCCAAACAATATCTCGTTTTCTTCAGCAGGCGCCGTCATTGCTCTCCGTTGGGATTTGGAATTGCGGTATTGCCTTTTATCCGGCTTTTCCTATTTTGTGTAACAATCAGCGGCGCTTTCCAATTCTTTTCCGTTTCAGCCGCCTCAAAAAAGAATTTCTCATGCAAAAAAAAGCCCGTTTATGGCATCATCTGGCTGCGGGGTTTCTTCTGCTGGCCGGAGGAGTTCCCTTGCCCGGGGCCATCGAGTTTCCGGATAAAAACCTGGAGGACGCCCTGCGCATCGAACTGAACATCCCGGCAGGCCCTATCTACATCCAAAACTTGCTGGACGTGGAAGTCCTGGACTTGTCCGATTACGGCATCATCCGGCTCGACGGCTTGGACGAAGCCCGCAATCTGACAGAGCTGAATCTGTCCGGAAACAACATCGAAATACTGACGCCCCTTCGGGAACTGAGCGTCCTGCGAATCCTCGACCTGCGGGACAATCAAATCACCGGAATTTCCGACCTGGCGGTTTTGAGCCTGCTCGAAGAACTCGATCTTTACGGCAATCCGGTGGAAACCCTGGACGGTCTTTCGTCTCTGGAAAACCTGAAACGGCTCTGGCTGCCAGTCGGCAGCCTTGCGGACATGCGCCATGACGTCACGGAAAACCTTAACGCGATGAGCCATTTGACAACGCTGTCCATGTCGGGATTCCCATCGAATATCCCCAATCCGGAAGGTGGCAAACCACTGAATTACCACCCCGGCGATTTGACGGAAGACCTTGCCCTTGCGGATCTGGAGGAGTTCGGCATCATCAACAGCACCGTTTACAATTTGCGGAAGCTGGTTGACTTCTTAAAAGACTTAGGAAGCCTGAAGGCGCTCAACCTTTCCAATGACCCGCTCGAAGACATCACTCCGATCAGCGATCTCGCCGGTTTGCGGCAATTGTATTTATTCAACACAAACATCAGCAGCATCGCGCCTTTGAGCGGCTTGACCGGGCTTCTGGCCCTGAGCCTGGATTACAATGCCGTGAGAAACGTGGATCCTCTTTCCGGCATGACGGGCCTCTCCTCTTTAACTCTCTCGAACAACGTTGTGCGAGACATTGAGGCGCTGGGCGGCATGAGGAAATTGTTTTTCCTTGATTTAAGCGCCAACAACATCCGCGATATCAGCCCGCTGACCGCCCTGTCAAAAACCGGATTCGTCCATCTCGACGGCAATTGTCTTGACGTCAGCAAGGACTCGGAGGCGATGGAGGTGATCCGCGACCTGGAGAAAACCGGCTACACAGTCAAATACGATAACCAGAGGGTGTGCCCGGCTGATGATTACCTCTGGGCTGATACTCCCGCTCCGGCCGGTGGGTGGCGTTCCTCGGCATGGTTTGGTGTTTTTTCCGACGCCGTTTATCCCCTCATCTGGCATCAAAAACACGGCTGGCTTTATTGTTGCGGTGACACGCAAAGCAGCATTTTCTTTTACGACTACGGCTTGACGGCCTGGACGTGGACCTCAAAAAATATCTACCCGTGGCTCTATTTATACGGCGGCCAGGCTGGCTGGCTTTGGTTTTACGAAAATTCAGCCTGCCCCGGACGCCGGTTCGAGGTTTTTCCAGATGGCGGCACCCAAAGCGAAACCCAGTTGCGGCAATGACATCCTCGCCGCATCCGTTATAAAGGGCAGACAGCGGTTTTCCCCGAGTGAGGCTTGACGCGGTTCCCGGCAAGGAAAAAAGCATAATCAGCCGCCCGTTTTGAGGCGCTGCTCCCAGTTGTAATCCTTGCCGGTGACGACACTTTCAAGCCGGCGGGCGCGGCGCTCGAGCTGGTCATATTTGCGTTTGAGCCGCGCCAGAGCCAGGGACCGGTCCGCGGCCATGGAGTTGTAGAACTCCCAGTCTCCGCCGGACCGGGGGGGGACAACCGGCGCCGGCTTGATAAAGATGCCGGCGGCAATGTAAAGAACCGCCATGGGCCATAGCCCATAGATGAAAGCGAGAATGACCACCAGCACCCGGAGCCAGAAAACGGGAAAATCGAAGTAGTCCGCCAAGCCGCGGCAGACACCCAGAATCATACCGTGTCTTGATCGGTGCAAAATTCGGCAGTTGGTCACTTTTAATTTCATGTTTTTAATTTTTTCTTTTCGTGTTCCAGAACGATGGTTTCCAAGGCCTCAATGCGCTCCTCGAACCGGCTCAAACTGTGATGCATTTCCTGAATCAGCCGGGTTTCCTCGATATCCAGGTTGGCCGCCTTCCGGGCCGGCCCGCGCAATATCTTGATGACGATAATCAGAGTGACGCAAAGGACCGGCAGACCGAATATGCAGAAGATGGCTAATAAGATTATATAATCCATGACAATCGGTTTCCGTCGCGCGTTTTTATGTTGAGATCCAAAGCTGGCACAAACTCAATCCCGCGTCTTGGCCGGTTCGTTTTTTCCCGCCACCCGCTTCTTCAGCGCGGCCAGCTCTTCGTCAATCTCCTCACCAGTCTCAAGTTTGGCGAACTCGTCTTCAAGTTTGGGCTTGCCCCGGTAGTTGACGAGGTCGGCTTCGGCTTCGATGCGCTCGATGCGGTGCTCCAAGCCCTCGAAGCGGACGAAGGCGCTGTGGGATTCAGCGTGACGGATTCCAGTTTGGGCGCGCTTGCGGCGCTGAGCATGGATGGCGCGCTCGGTCAGAACGCGGTGTTTGTTGCGGCCGGCCGCCAGCTTTTCCTCCAGCTGGCCGATGTCCGTATGGTATTGGGAGATAAGGACGCCGAACTGGTTGTCTTCACGTTCCAGGTGTCCGATTTCTTCCCGGTAATTGCGTTTTTCGATCAAAGCTTCCTTGGCGAGGTCCTCGCGGCCTTTTTCGAGGGCCAGCCTGGCTTTGCGCTCCCACTCTTCGGCGCGGGCCTTGGTTTCTTCGAGGGCGCGCCGGACGCGCTTGCGGCTGGCCATGGCGCCGGCGCACGAGGCCTTGATTTCCACCAGGGTGTCCTCCATCTCCTGGATCATCAGCTTGATGAGCTTTTCGGGATCCTCGGCCTTTTCGAGCATGGCGTTGAGGTTGGCGTTGACGATGTCACGGAATCTTGAGAAAATACCCATTGTTATATCCTCCTTTCTGTCTTGTCGGCGGTTGGTGTTCCGGGTTATTGGAAGAACGTTTGACGGCAAGCCAACGTTCCGATGGCCAGGAACAAAATGAAGGTTAAGTAACAGAGTTCAGTTTCGGCATCCTCGGGAAAGAAACTTTCCGGAGGATTGGTTTTGATGACTTCTTTCATGCGCAGTTTCATTGACGGTGCTGAATTCGTTATCTGATGACATGCAATCGCCGTGCCAATTTTGACGGTTTTTCATAAGACATTTCTCGCCAATAGCTTATAAAATAAGCAAATTCAGGCTTGCTTTGGCGAACAGATATATTTAGCTTTTTACGCTTAATTATGGCGAAATTCGCCGGGAAAAAGGGCCGAATACGGCCAGTTTCATCAGCGATACTGGAAGCCGAACCGGGGCGGCCGGAAGCGCTGGGACAATCTGATGCTTTTCTGCGCTTTCAGGAGCAGCTTTCCCGTGCAGCGAAAATCGAGCGCCCAGTGCTCATCGTCGGAGAACGGGGCACCGGGAAGGAACTGGCGGCATCCCGGCTCCACTATTTATCCCGGCGCTGGGAAGGCCCGCTGGCGGCTCTGAATTGCGCGGCTCTTGCGCCATCGCTTTTGGAAACGGAATTGTTTGGCCATGAGGCGGGCGCCTTTACAGGCGCCGCCGGACGGCGGAGCGGCCGGTTCGAAGCAGCGGACAGCGGCACGCTCTTTCTCGACGAGATCGCTCTTATCCCCATGCAGGTGCAGGAAAAGATCCTCCGGGTTGTCGAATACCGGGCTTTTGAACGCGTGGGCGGTTCGGTTCCCATTCAGGCGGACGTCCGCATTATCGGCGCAACCAATGCGGATTTAAAGAAGCTGGCCGAAGAGGGAAAATTCAAGCGCGACCTGCTGGACCGGCTGTCCTTTGAAGTTCTTTTCCTGCCGCCCTTGCGGGAGCGGCGCGAAGACATCCTCCTCCTTGCCCATCACTTCGCCGCCCGTATGGCAATGGAGTTAGGTTTGCCGGAAACGCCGGAATTCAGCGAGAACGCCGTCACCGCCTTGGAGGACCACGCATGGCCGGGTAATGTCCGGGAACTCAAGAATGTCATCGAACGGGCGGTTTACCGCAGCGACGGCCAGCCCGTCCGCGCCATTGAATTCGACCCTTTCCGTTCCCCTTTCGCGCCTCTCGAGGAAAATGAATCCGGAACCGCCGCCTCCTTTGAAGATATCCCGGCCCGGAAAATTCAATTAGGGAAACAAAACTTGGCGGACGCGGTGCGCGAGCTCGAGTTGTCCGCTTTGAAAAAAGCCCTCGATCGAGCCGGCGGCCACCAAGGCCGGGCCGCCGAACTTCTCGGTCTCTCCTATCACCAGTTCCGCGGCCTCTACCGGAAATACAAACCGGATTTGAAATAACAACCGGCCGCGCCCATTTACAAGTTTTGCCTCAACGGGCATTAAGCGGGGCTGGAGCCGCCCCGGCGGGTGAAGGAAGTGGGCTTGTTGCAGCGTCCTGGCTCCCATGCGCGAGGCCGCCGCCACGCTCTTGCGCCACGCCGAAAACCTGATTCACCAGATCCAGCGCCCGCGGCTGCCGCAACTTTGTTTTGAACAACACTTTTGAAATTATGGAGCCGGCGGCCGGATTCGAACCGGCGACCTGCTGATTACAAATCAGCCGCTCTGCCAACTGAGCTAAACCGGCACTGTTTTTTGCTTGGTCTGGAAATGCGCAAGGCCAGACTTGAAGCGGGCTTATGTTTCAACCCGGCTGGACGATGGCCGGTTTTTCCGGCTGGCGCAAGTGTATTTCACGCGGGGTTGTTGGAGGGGGTTGAACGGCTGCCCGGGGCGGGAGCGGAATAGAGGGCGTCGAGAAGGAGAGAGGCGGTTTGGGTGGTGTCGAGAAGGCGGTTGTTGAGCCTGTGACGGGTAATGAAGTAGGCGATCATCGCGAGGATTCCGGTAGCCAGGCCGGCGGCGGTGGTGACAAGGGCTTCGCCGATGTCCCCGGCCAGCAGTTCGGGTTTGCCCATGCCGCCGTGTTCTATGGTTTGAAACGCGCCGATCATACCGCTGACCGTGCCCAGCAGGCCGATGAGAGGGGCAATCACGGCGACGACGTTCAGGTAGTTGATCCACTGGCCGGTCTTGTTTTCCTCGCGATCGAGGGCTGCGGCCAGGGCATCTTCGATTTTTTCCCTCCCGGTTTCCGGCCGGCCGGGCTGGATTTTGCTTAAAGCCAATTTCAAAGACCGGGAAAGAGCGCTGGATGAGGTCTCCAAAAGCGCAAACACGTCGGAGAAGCGGTGTTCGCGCAGGGCGCTGGAGAGCTGCTTCAGGATGTTGTAAGGAATGAATTTCTTGCCCGCCGTTTCCCGCCAGCAGTGGAAGGCAAGGTAGAGCATGGCCAGTGAACACAGCCCCAGCGGCCACATTGCCCAGCCGCCCTGCCGCAGCATTTCCCACAAGCTGATTCCCGCGGGGGCGGACAATATTTTCTCTTGCGCCCGCAAACTTCCGCCGGCCAAGTGCGGGAGGAGTGAGACAAACCGGAATCGCTTCTTCATTGGTAGCGTCAGGCGGCATCATCCATCATATCCGGCCGCCATTCAATCATTAACTTGCGGCAGTTTGCCGGCGCCCGGCGGGATCAGACCGGACTCTTCGGGCCAGGACAAGCCGCGCTCGCCCATCTCATTCATCAGCTGCGCCGCCTTCTTCTCTTCTCCAAGGGCTTCCGCCGCGGCAACTGCCGTGGCATAACAATGTTCGAGATACTCCGGAGGGATGGCGCCGGAAAAGACCACGGGCCGCAAAGCCGTTTCCAGAGCGCTCTCATAGTTCTGTTCCTCAAAGGCTGTCCAGGCCAGCAGCCACCAGCCGAGGGCGGACTCGGGCCACGAAGACGCCTCATCAACCCAGCGCCGGGCCATTTCGCGGGTTTCTTCCACGCGCCCCAAACGGTGCCGGGCCAGGAGCGCAGCGTCCGCCAGCGCCCGCCGCGCGGATTCGCCGCGGACATAAGGCGCCAGCATGTCTGCCATTGCCGCCGCTTCTTCCGGCTGATCTTCATCAAGGAAAACACGGATCCAAGGCACAAAGAATTGCGCGTCCCGAGACGGCATGTACGCCCAAACTTTTTCCCTTTGCCGGAAAAGAGCGCGGACAAGTTTCAGGGTTTTCTCGCGTTTCCCCTCGGCGAACCATGTCTCGGCCAGTAATTTATACTTCTCGCCGGGCAACCGCAGCGCCTTCACTTCTTCCCTTGTAAAACGGTAAACCACTTCCCCTTCATCCGCGGCCGCTTTCAGTGCCATCCCTTCGTCATTTGCTCTTTCAATCTGGCCGGTAAAGGCATTGCCGTTGCGGTGCAGGACGGTTGCCGGGCCCGCCAGGTCTTTCCGCCAAGTCTCTTCCGCTTCTTGGCAAATCAAACCCGCAGGGAGCCGGCATAAAAACAGTCCCGCAGCAAGGAAATGCTTGAGTGAATTTTTCATGGGCTTTCAGGCGCGGCGCCGTCAGGCCGCGCGGTTCCCGGAGGGGGGAGAGCCTGCAAGCGTTTGATGTTCCGGAGGACCGCTCCGGGGTCGGGAACGCAGGCCATGTATTCGCTGGATTGATACAATTCCATAAGGGCGCGGCATGCGGCCCGCGGATCCCCCAGGTCCTCAAAAAGCCGGGCGGCGGCCAGGTAAGCCTCCGCCGCCAGGTCCGCGTAGGCGCGGTAGAGCGCGTAGATTTGCTGGTAGTAAGCCGCGGCTTTTTCTTTTTCGCCCAGCGCCTCCCGGATTTGCCCCGCCAAGAGCAATGCGCGGGCGTGGAGGCGGCCCCGCGCGCTTTTCAGACGGAATAATTCCGCCAGTTTTTTTTCCGCCCCGGCGGGATTTTCAAGCCTTTGCAGAACCTCCGCGTGGAGCAGCAAGGCCCGGGCTTGCAGATCTCCGCAGGGTGTTTCGGCCTCAAAGCGTTGCAGCCAGGCGCGGGCGTCTTCCCATTCGTTTTCTTCAGCGCGCATCAGGGCCAGCCCGTAAAAAGCGGCACCCCGGCGGGAGGATCCGGGAAAAGCGCCTGCCAGGCGCTCAAAATAACTCCCGGCTTGGGCGGGATTTTCTTTTATCAAAGCTAATCCTATTTCTCCCAATGCCTCCGCGCCCAAAGCTTCCATGGGGATTTTGGCGGCCAGTTCGCGCAGCCGGGCGCCGGCTTCCTCGTTTTTTCTTTGCCGGCGCAATTCCGTTGTTTGATAAAGGACCAGGCGGGCGTAATAAGTCAGCCTTCCGGTTGCCCTGGCGGCTTTTTTTTCTTCTTCCAGCCAGTCTCCGAAACGGCCGTGCCGCAGCAAAGACAAATGGCCCGCGCCGGAGGGTTCATGATCCGCCAGCCATTGCAGGTGGAGATGGCGCAAGGTTTCCAAAACGAGGACCGTGTCTTCCTCCTCGATTCGATTGCCGAGGTTCGCCAGGTTTTCCAGAATGACGGGAAAAGCTTCTTCGAGACGCTCCAGCCGGCCATAGGCCCAGCCTATCCAGCGCAACGCCTCCCCCGCCCTTTTTTTCTTTGGCATATTCCCGTTTTCAATGTAGGCGCGGAAGTGCCGGATCATCAAGTCATACTGCCCGAGCGCCCGGAAGATGCGGCCGCGCTGGAACACCGCGCGGGTGAACCAGGGCTCGTCCGCGGCGGGGATTTGGGCGTACTGCGCCGAGGCTTCCCGCAGGCGGCCTTGCCCCACAAGAACGTCCCCCCTCAGCGCCATGCCTTCGGCGGCGCGGGCGTGTTCCGGATATTTTTCCAAAAACGCGTCCAAGTCCCCGATGGCGGATTCGTATTCCTTTTTCGCGTAAAAGACGGAAGCGCGGCGGAAAAGGATTTCCGGGCGCAGCGGGTGGTCTGCCGGAACACTTTTTATCAAATCGTCCAATTCCGCCCGCGAGGCATCATAGTCCCTTTCGAAAAACCATGACAGGGCATGCCAAAGGCAGGCGTTTATCAACAGCATTCCATCCGGATGCCGGTTCATATAATCTCCAAAATCATTCCGCCCCGCCGGATAATTTCCCGCCAGCAAATAGCAGCCCGCGCGCGTAAAGAGCCAGTGCCCCGCGCGGCGGTGCCGGGGATGGCGTTCCAGCAGGCTGGAGAGCAGTCCGGCGGCATCCAGGTATTGCCGTTTCTCCCGCAGGCTGACGGCCATCAAATGTATGGTCCGGGGAACCAGGGGCGACTCGGGGTGGCGTTCTAAAAACTCCCGGGCCAGTTTCAGGGCTTCATCCCAGCGTTCCAGAGCCTGTGCGGCCAAAATCCAGCGGTGCCAGCCCTCGGCGCGGACGTCCCGGGGCGCGCTTTCGTCTTTGGCCAATGTTTCAAAAACTATTCGCGCCTCCCTGTTGCGTCCAGCCAGCAGATACGCTTGTCCATATCGCAGCAGATAACCGGGGGTGTAGTCTTCCGTTTCTTTCAGGCCGCGCAGCAGATTTTCCGTTTTCGCGGCCAGCTCTCGGCAGTAGTCACGCCAAACTTCCGGATGAAGACCGCCCCGGTTGCCCCGCTCTGTCATGTCTTGCACTTCCTGCCAGCGCTCTGTCTGGGCCTGAAGCAAACGTGATTTCGGCGGCACCAGCCGGAAGGCTTTCAAAGCATCGGCGGCTTCTCCGCCGGACAGCAAATCGTCACCGGTTTCAAGGGCGGCAAAAGCCAGGACGGCCAGTTCAGGCATGGTTCTGATTTTCCATTTGGTGGTTAAGAGCAGACGCCGGGCGGTTTCGCGGGCGTGATTTTTTACCGCCGCTTCCAAAGCCCGCAGGCGCGCCTGCAGCCGCAGAGAATGACAGGCGCCGCCGGCATGAAATGCCTCGAGATGCGCGATTCCTTTTTCCCAATTCCCCTGCTCCAGCATTATCTCTCCTATTCGCAGCCGGGCCAAGGCGGCTTCCGCCGTGCCGGGAAACTCTTCCGCAAGCCGCCGGCAGGCGGCGATGGCGCGGTCCGGTTCGCCGGCGGCCCGGCAAGCCCGGCTCAAAACCGTGAGGGCGAACAACCGCTTGTTCCGGTCACCCTTGCGGTGTTCCAAAAAGCGCTCCAAACGCGGGATGGCCGCTTCCGGCTTGCCCGCCCACAGCAGAGCGTAACCGCAGGCCGGGAGAAAGTGTTTCTGGAAAGCGGCATCCTGAAATTCCGGCTCCCCGCCGAATTGCGTCTCAATGCTCTCAAACAACACGGCGGCAGCTTTAAAATTCCCTTCCCGGAAAGCGGCCCGCGCCTTCTGCGCCAGCGTCCGGAATGTCTCCAGCTCCGCCCCCGGCGCGCTGGCCGCAATTAAAAACACCGCCGCGCCCGCCAGCCTTTTCAGAAAGAACTTTTCCATGTTCCGTTCTTAACTTTCTTAACACCGATTCAAGTGAAACAGAAGTCCTTTCCCAATAAAAAAAAGATCCCGGTCTTCTTTGAAATAACAATTTTACAGATCCGTTGAAAAAACCGCTGCGGATCCGCGGGAGGCGGAACGCCGGCCCCGCAAATCAACACGTCTGGAAACTTGTCTTTTGGGACGGTCAAACCTTCTGGCCCGGCGGCGGGAACCCGCGGGATTTGTCATCAAGAACGAGCACCCAGTCGGGGCCGTCCTCCGGCGGCGTAAAAACTTTATGCCTGCCGCCGGAAACTTCACCGATTGACTCACTGGCTCCTTGGCGGGGGTCGAACCACCAGGCTTTTAGCTGGCTGCCGGACAGAAGGCTCAAGTCTATTTCCACAGGCGTGTTCGCGGGAATATAAACCAAGGCGAAAGAGCCTCCGGCGCCGCGGGCGGCTTGAATGCGTTCCGCCCCGTGAAATGCGTCAGAAGCTATCAGGGACTGGTCCGGTATGCGGGAGAAGAAAGGGCGGGACTCGATCAGCGCCCGCGCGTGCCGCATCTGGCCGGCGCCGGACAAGTGCAGAGCGTCCGGCCAGGGCGCGCGGGCGCGGTTGACAGGCTCGCGCTTCGGCTCCCAGAACTGCCACACGGCATGGCAGCCGTAAGTGTGCCCGTGCGCCCCGGCGAACAGCGCCCAGTAGGCGGCCTTTCTCACGTCGCGGTCGTCAAAATAATCTCCTTCGGGCTCCCACTGGAGGGACATGACGGGATGGTCCTCGTATCGCGGCTCGGCATCCATGCAGGGCTTGACCGGCTTGCGGGCATAATCTTTAGCCGTCATTTCCCAGTTGGGCAAATCCCGCCCGCAATGGCCGGACTGGAGCATGTTAAAGTCGAGCCATTCTTCTTTGTGACAAAAATCGGCCGAGGAACGCCCGCCCGGAGGATGCAGGGTTTTGAGGTGAAGTCCGCCGCCGCCTTTTGTCAAGCCTGCGGCCATGGCCCGGAGGATCGCGTGGTGCCGTTGTGTTTCCACTGGCCGGTCCCCGCCGAGGATCCAGATGACCGGTTTGCCGCAGTAACGCCGTCCCAGCCATTCGCCGTAAACAAGGGCGTTCTCCGGTGTGAAAATCTGAGGCCCCGTTCCCTTCTTAATGTTCCACTTGTCGCCCCAAGTTGGTAACATGCCCGTCCACAGGCCTAATTCCGCGGCCCGGTTGACGATCCAGTCCACGTGGGTGAAGTAGTCCTCGTTTGGCCGTTCGGGATCGTTATCTTTCAAGGGCGTGTGGCCGCAGGCGTTGGGGACGGTCAGGCCCTCAAACTCCGCCAGGATGACCGCCTGGATGACGGTGAAGCGCTGTGCCGCGCGCGTTTCCAGGTATAGGTTGGCTTCATCCCGGTCCAGCCGGTGAAAGAGCTCCCAGGCCGTGTCGCCAAGGAAAAAGAACGGCGAATTGTCCTCGCGGCACAAATAGCGCTGGCCGCTGTGAATTTTCAGTTTCATGGAGCCTTTCAATGGTGTTTTTAATAACCTTCGGTTAAAACGTTTTCTGCAGGGAGAGGCGCCCCTCGAATATTTTCCATATGCCTTCCGGTGTCCGGATAAACCAGGGCTTGCCGCATGAGAGCTGAAGGTAAACTTGCGTTTCCACTGGATGGCTGTCCATTGAGTGCTTGAGTGAGTAAGCCGCTATGCCGGCGCCTTCGGGCAGGCCGGGCATAATCTGGTCGAACTCGTAGCAGCAATGAAACAAAGGCCGGGCTGAAATCGTCTTCCGCCCCTCCGGACCGGTGACAATCCGGTAGTGCCCGCCCACGACGATTTTACCGGGCCGCGTGGAAGCGGCCAGCGCATAGGCGACCCAGCCGGACCCCTCCGGATGGGGCAGCACGACGGTGTTGTAATAATTCGCCGGGCAAGAGTGTTCGACGGCCTCCAGAACCAGCTTCCGCGCCCTGAACATGGCTTTTTCAGTTTCCTTTAAACTTTTATTTTTGGCGAATTGGACCGAAGGTTTGGCGTCTTCCGGAAAATGGACATCGTAGACCGGCGAAAACGCCCCCTCATCTTCGCGGATGAAGCGCACCAGCCAGCCGGTTTCAACGGGGACCACGATCCAGCCCCGGATTCCCATTCCCTTGGGGTCAATCCGCTCTTCGATGAGTATTCTCGTGGCCCGCCGCGCCAGCCGGCTTTTCTCGTGGATAGCCCGCCCCAGACGTTCAATGGTGGCGGGATCCGAAAAAATACCGCGCGCGGCGGCAGCCGGAGTTTCGCCCCCAGATGACAAGACCGCCGCCGAACAACCGCCGAAAGCGAGAACCGAAACAACCGGCAGCCACCGCAATCCAAACATGACCGCACTATCCCGCGTTTCCATTTTCCATTCGACGTTTCATTTGAATATTCCGGCCGTCAGCGGGTTCTCATTGCGGAGGCGAGGGCGCGGAGAGTCCCGCGGGCATCTCCAAAGAGCACCCGGGTTTTGGCCAGGCCGAAGAGCGGGTTTTCCACGCCGTAATACCCCGCGCCGCCGCCGCGTTTAAGAACTATTATGGCACGCGCCCGGTGCGCTTCGATGATGGGCATCCCATAGAGGGGGCTGGCGGGTTTTTCAAGGGCCGCGGGATTGACGATGTCATTGGCGCCGGCGGCAAGAACGACATCCGTCATTTCAATGTCAGGGTTGATTTCTTCCGGCTCCGCCATCTTTTCATAAGGAACGCCCGCTTCGGCAAGGAGAAAGCTCATATGGCCCGGAGCCCGCCCGGAAGCGGGATGAATAGCGTAACGCACATCCGTGCCGTTAGTTTCGAGAGCGTCACCGAGTTCTCTGATAGCGTGGTGAGCTTGGGCCGCCGCCATGCCGTATCCGGGCACAAGAATAGCGGTCCGCGCGGATTCGAGGACATGAAAAGCGTCCTGGACGCTGATGGACGCCATGTCGGCCGAAGTGGTTTCACGGGATTTGCGCCATGTGCCGCGCAAGAAAATGCGGGAAAGAGAAAGGTTGTGAACCCGGGCCATGCGGCCGCTGATGGCCACCCCGGCCGAGGCGGCCAGCGCCCCCGCAACCACGGCCGCGGGATTGAACACCATAAAACCCGCCGCCGCCGCCGCCAGGCCGGACAAACCGGCAAGCAGAGGGACAACCACGGGAATCTCGTTCCGCCGCAAAGGCAAGACCGCCAGTCCTCCCAGAGGAAAGGTTGAAAAAACCAGCAGAATAAAAAAAGCGTAAGACCAGCCGCTGTTTCGGTGCAGCAATACACAGGCAAAAGCGAATAACAAAGCGGCGGCTGAAGAGACCGGATTGAGGGTTCGCGGAGAAGCGGACAGAAGAGGGCGCCGGGGAAGCAGACCGGCGAGTTTGGCCGAAAGGACGAGGCTGGCCGAAAAAACCGCCCCGCCAGCCAGAACCGCCAGGACAATGGTTATGTTGATGAAGAAGGCGCGGTCCGCTCCGCCTGCCGCCTTTATCCAGCCAAGGCCAACGCTGAAAACGTCATGATACCGCGTCCATGCGGTTAAAAGGCAGGCCAAACCGCCGCAGCCAGTGAAAAGCGAAAGCATTTGCTGCACGCTTCTGATATTCACGGTTTTGCCAAAGATGACACCGGCTCCGCCACCCATCACCAGACCGAGAACCGCCCACAGGTTGCCCATGCCGCCATCCAGAAGAGCGGCCAGCACGGCCAGCGCCGTCCCGGAAGCCAGCAGCGCATTGCCCCGCCGCCCGGACGCGGGCGCCAGGAACATCCGCAGCCCGGCGGCAAACAAGATAACGGCAGCCAGCCAGCAGAATATGATTGGCCACTGGTAATTCATCGGCGGCGTTCTTTTTTTTGCCGGTATTTTTTCAGCAAACGGTCCGTAGCCGTCCCGCCGCCGGCGGCATTGACGGCGGCCAGCGTCACGGCGAAAAAACCGAACATTACAGTGAGGAACCCGCCGGAGGAACCGCCCAGCGCCAGGATGCCGCTGGCGGCGGTGATGCCGGTCAGCGCCACCGTTCCCGAGAGCAGAGGCGCGTGCATTCGTGACGGCGTCTTCCGGGTAATCTCCCAGCCGAGAAACAGTGACAGGATAAAGATAAAAAGAAGCAATGTCATGGGAGGCAGAAGCTTGTCATTCAGTTTCCGCCGCTCGCCGGCCGCGGCTCCGATCTGTGTTCAGGCTGTTCCAGCTGAAAGCTTTCATGGATAATCTTGCCCTCGTGGGTCAAAAGGCAGTTTTGAAGGATTTCATCTTCCAGGTTGTATTCCAAAGTTTTTTCTTCCGAATTCCAGAAACGGGCCAGCAAGCTGTGGAGGTTGGCGGACAGAAGCCGCGTGGCGTCTCTGGCGGCCAAACCCGCCATCCGGCTCAATCCAATCAGCCGGACGCCGTTCGGCGTGACGATCTCTTCGTCCGGCTGGATGCCCTCGACGCCTTCCCCCTCCCCGGCGGTTAAATCCACTATCACGCTGCCGCGCCGCATCGCGGCAGTCATCTCCCGGATGACTGTCAGCGGCGGACGGGACGCGGGTTCTTCCGCCGAAGTGATAACCGCGTCACTCCGGGAACAGGCTTCCATCAGGACTGCATGCCGCCGCCCGGCCGGTTCCGGCGGGGCCGTCCGCGCCGCACCGGGGCTGTCCGGCGGCTTGATTTCATCCAACCCGGCATGGACAAACTTCGCTCCGAGGGATTGAACAAGAGCTTCCGCCCCGGGTCTGGCGCCGCAGGCTTCCACTTGCGCGCCAAGGCGTTTGGCGGTGGCTATGGCTTGCATTCCCGCCGCGCCGGTTCCGATGATGAAGAACCGCGCCGCCCGGATGATTCCCGCCGGAGTCATCATCATGGGGATGACTTTGTTGAGCCGTTCCGCCGCTTTGATCACAGCACAGTATCCAGCCAGGCTTGCCTGCGAGGCAACCGCGTCCATGGGCCGGGCCGCGGCGGCCGGCGGTATCATTTCCAGGCTGACGGCGCTGACACCCGCCGAGGCGAAGGTTTTCAGCAACTGCGGGTCGCTGGCGGGATCGAGGAAGCTGATATGAAGGGAGCCTCTTTTCAGAAGCATGATTTCGGAAATCCGCGGCTTGCTGAGGCGCAGGACAATGTCCGCCGCGCCCAGAGCGTTTTGCCTGTCGGGGGTTACCGCCGCGCCGGCCTCCGTGTAGGCTTTGTCCGTGAACCCGCTTTGCCTGCCCAATCCTGTTTCGATGCGGACGGTCAAGCCTTGGCGCCGCAATTTCTCCGTTTCTTCCGGCGCCAGGACGGCGCGCTTTTCCGGATCGGCTTCCTTGGGCGCGAACAGTTCCATGCCCCCAATGCCATGTCCCAAAGGAATGAAATTGACAAGCCCCTTTTGCTTTCCGCGGAACATGCGGCCCGTGGGAAAATCAAATATTGAGCCGGAATGATCCTTGCATACGGCAAGACATGGACTGGTGAAACCTGATTCAGCATTCATTCAGATCGCCGGGCGAAATGAAAATCCTCATGAAAAAAAACGGTTGGATCCGTCTCTTTGTGCTGCAGGCCTTGGCGAATCTTTTCCGCGCCGGCTCATTGCCGGTTTTGGCTGATGAGGATGACGGCGCAAGGTGTTTCCTTGATGATGCGCCGGGCCACGCGCCCAAAAGCCCGCCGCCCCCCGCCCAGCCGCTGCAGGCCGAGAATGACCAGATCGCAATTCATCGCCCGGCTGACGATTTCTTTGCCGATTTCACCGCCGAGGGTGACTTCCGAACATACCGGGCCAGGCGCTTCGTCCCGAGCTAATTGGGCGAGTTCTTTTTGCTTCTGCCGGCAGGTGGGGCCGGATGCTTGCCTGGATAAAATCTGCAGAAAAGTGATCTCGCGCGCGCCCATCCGGAACAAGCTGCCCAACAGGCGGGCCCGGAGCATATCGTGCGCGCCGCGTCCGGCTACCGGAACGAGGACACGCCGGGTCTGGGCCAACTGCCAGCGCGGCGGCGCGCGCAGGATGACCACGTCGCAAGCCACCGCGCCGGCCAACTGCTCGACTTGATTTTCCATCACTTCCTCGTCGAGAGCGCTGAAGCCAAGAAGGAGGCTTTCGCAGTTGTAGTGGCTGGCGATGCGGACGATCTCGATCCAGGGGTCAGGGGAAATGGTGGTCAATGCCTCCGGAGTCATGCCCGTCTGAAAAGAGAAAGCCAAAGCCTCCCGCAACACGGCCTGGGCGTTGGCCAGGCAGGACGGAATTTCTCCGGAAAGGAGATCTTTTGGAGGCGCCACAATTGAGAGCAGCATCACGCGCCCGGCTCCCGGAGGCGCCAGAACTCCCGCAAGAGCCACCATGGCCGGCGCGTTGGCAGGATTGGCCACTGGGGCGAGAATCAGCGGGCTTCTGCCTCGCATCCGCACCAGCAAGGGGTCGTAGGCTTCCGCCGAAGCGTCGCAAACCTTCGCCCGGCGGGACAAAAAAAGCCAGTAGAGGAAACCGCCAAGTCCCAGCCAGACCGAAACCAGCAAACCGGCGGCCGGCACGGTGAAACTCTGAAAGAGCGCCAAACCCGAACAGGCCGCTCCTCCCGCGCAGGGCACGAGCGGAAAGAAAGGGGTTTCGTATGGAGCTTTGCGGCCTCCGTCCCGCTCCCGCGCGGCGCGGCTGATCCAGTGCGCCAGCGCGAACGATATTAAAAAGGCAAGGCTGGCCGCCGCCCCCGCCGCCGCCACATCGGGAAGCACGAGCAAAATGGCGGTCACCGCAAAAGCCGTGGCCAGCATGGCGGCCGCAGGCGTATGGCGGCTCTTGTGCAGCCGGGCCACCCGCGAGGCTGCCAGCAGGTTCGCGTATAAAGCGGACAGCATCGCCAGAACCCCGGCCGCGACGACCAGCCAATATCCCGCCGCGCCAAGGTATTGCCGCGCGCCGGCGGCAATGATGGCTTCCGGACGGGCGGCGGCAACCGCCCTCACGGACTGCCCCGGCTCCATTCCGCTCGTTGCCGTGACAAATAAAAGCGGCAGATACAGCGCCAGCGCGATGCCCAGCGACAAAAGCATCGCCCGGGGCAGGTTGCGGCCCGGACGTTTGATTTCTCCTCCCACGGCCGCGATCAAATCGAACCCCTGCAGAGCGATGAATGTGTAGCCCATGGCCTGCAGCAGCCCCGGCCAGCCATTGGGAAAAAACGGCTTCAGGCGGCCCGCGATTTCGCCGGGGGGCAGCTCCCGCAAGCCCCGCAGCCCCCCCAGTATCAGTATTGTGAATACAATTACTTTGCCGGCGTTGATCCACTGGCTGCCGCCGGGGCCTCTCCAAATCAGGCTGGCCGTATAAACCCATGCGGCGGCCAGGGCCAGGAACACGGCAGCCTCCCGGCTCTCCAGCCATTCCGGCGGGGCGCCCAGCCACAGGATCCACAGGCGGTCAATGGCGATGACGGCGAACGCGGCGAATCCCTTGGCGTATAACACCGCCGCCACGATCGAGGCAAACCACATTACCCATCCCACGCCGAAAGCCGCCCGGATGGAGAGCACTTTCTTGGCAAATGTGTAGGTGCCTCCGGATTCCGGAAACCTGGCTGACATCTCGGCAAATGTCATAGCCGTGAAAAGCGCGATAACGCCATTGAGCGCGAATGCCGCCATCGCCCCCGGTCCGGTGATGGTGAACGCCGTCCCCGCCAAAGCCAGGATTCCGCCCCCTACGATCGCGCCCACCCCCACTCCCGTGGCGCTCCACAAACCCATTGTCCGCCGCTCTGGCTCCGCCGCTTTCACGCGAAACGGACAAATAGCCAAACCCGCCGGAAAATCAAGCGTGAAGCGGCGCGGCCCCTCGAAACCCGCGCCGGAGGGTTTTCATGTCTTGCCGTTTTAAGCGGTCTTTCCCGGAGCGAGCCCCTGCGGAAGGATGGCGGGGCGGGCACAGCCGCTTTCCACTTCAACGCGGCGGCCGGTCTCAGCGGAATCGAAATAGGAAATCATGATATCGAAGATGTGGTAGGCGAGTTCGCCGCTGGCACGGTGCGGCCGGTTGTCCTTAATGGCGGCCGCCATGTCCGCCGGGCCCAGGCCCCTCATGCCGCCGTGTTTGTGTGTCAAGACCGCATCGTCCCAGTCCTTCCCGGGCGCGCTCAAGCGCACCGCGCCTTGAAACTTGTTGGGGTCGGGCACGGCGAGGTTGCCTTCCGTGCCGAAAATTTCGATACACGGCAAGGTGCAGCCGCCCCGCATGTCGAAGCTGAAGATGGTCGTGCCGATGACGCCGCTGGCGAACTCGAGCAACCCTGTCAGGTATGTGGGTGTTTCCACTTTTACGATCTTGCCGTTTTTCGGCTGGCTGGTGATCAGGCGCTCGGGAAAGGTGATTTTCGCTGAAGCGCTGACGGCTTTGACGGGACCCAGGAGGTTGACCAGCGCCGTCAGGTAATACGGCCCCATGTCCAGCAGCGGCCCGCCGCCGGGCTGGTAATAGAATTCGGGATTGGGATGCCAGGTTTCATGCCCGTAACAGGCCATGCATGCCACGGCGGCTGAAGGCTGGCCGATTGCCCCGTCATCTATTAACTGGCACGAGGTTTGAATGGCTTCGCCTAAAAAAGTATCGGGGGCGCAGCCCACGGGAAGCCCTTTTTCCCTGGCCAGTTGGAGCACCTCTTTTCCCTCCTCGCGGCTGGTGGCGAAGGGTTTCTCGCAGTAAACCGGTTTGCCCGCTTCCAAAGCCCGCTTATTGACAGGCGCATGAGCCTGCGGAATCGTTAAATTGACAACCAGATCAACTTCCGGATCGGCCAACAATTCTTCCACGGTGAGAACCTTGGGAATGCCGAATTCCCGCGCCCGTTCCTCCGCAACCGTCCGGTTAAGATCGGCGCACGCCGCCGCCTCGATGGTCTCATATTCGCGGCAGCCTTTGAAATACGCCGGGCTGATGTTGCCGCATCCAATCACTCCAACCTTCATTGCGTCCATAGGGTCTCCCGCCTGTTAATCTTTAATCTCATGCTTTCAGCGGCACGCCCACAATAAGCCCCGGCGGGTGATTTCAAGGGCTTCCGGCACCTCGAAATCCTTCGCCACATGGCCCAGCGAAGTGTAGAAAATTTTGCCGCGGCCCCAGCGGCGCGTCCACGCCGCCGGCATGACACAGCCTTCGATCCAAGGGTGGTGCTTCCCGTCAAAGGCAGTCGTGGCCAGCACGTGGTTCGAGGGGTCCACGTGCATGTAATATTGCTCCGATTTCATTTGGAAATCACGCATCCCCTTGGTGACCGGATGCTCTTTGTCTTTTATGTTGACGGTGAACTCCCGGATGCCGCCGGGATGGTCCACGAACTGGCCGCCTGTGATGAACTGGTAGAACGCGTTCTGCCGGAAGGCGTCCCCCATGCCGCCGTGCCAGCCGCCCATGCCGCAGCCGTTCTCCAGCGCCCTGGCCAGGTTTCCAACCTTGTCGCCGGAGATTTCCCCCATTGTCCAGTTGGGCACGATCAGGTCGCATTCGGCCAGTTTTTCCGTGTCGAGCAGCACCTCCTGGTTGTCCGCCAGCTCGACGGAGCATTTGTTCTCCTCAAGGGTTTCCGCCATGAGTTCAGCGGTTTTCTTGGGCTCGTGCCCGTCCCAGCCGCCGTAGAAGATCAGAACTTTTTTCATCATAATAATGACCGCTGTTGCCAAACCGCTGGTTTCGGCAAACCGTCGTGTTTTCGTTTCGTTGTTTTCTTCAGGCGAAGCAAGAAAATTTTTCCGGCGGCACGCCTGCCGCCGCCAATTCAGGAAAAAAGCCTCTTGGCGATGGAGATGAGGCCGTTGACCAGCATCTCGTCCGTCCCGCTGAAGCCGGGGTGCCCCTGACGGCGGGAGGTTGCGCCGGGCAACGGGTGGTTTTTGGCGTATTCGAAACGGGCGTTTTCCTGGCGCAATCTTTGCAGGCGCCGTTTTTCCTGGCGCTCGCCGCGCCCTTTGCGTTGCTCGTCGAGGAGCTTCCCGCCGGCTTTGGCCCACTCGATGAGGTGGTTTAGCTCTCCGCCGTCCAGCCACACGCCGTGCTCGAGGCATCGGTCCACGATCACGCCGCTGCCTGCCCCGAAGTTGACGAAACTCATCAATTGCCGGCAAACGGGGCACTTGATGTATCCGGCCGGCCAGCGCTTTTTGTGGACCGTCTTGTGAAGCAGGTTGATTTGCCGCAAGTTGATTTCTCCGGCGCCGCCGCCATAGGCGTCGAGGGCCTTTTCCAGTTCGCCGGGGTCAAAAAACAACCCTTCGCAGCGGGGGCATTTTTCGACG
>CAZYUX010000013.1:0-1157 GCA_964650745.1 uncultured Puniceicoccaceae bacterium | reverse complement strand
GCGCCTTCGATCTGGAAGTCCACCGTCTCCAAGGCATCATTGCAACGGGGGCAGATGCGCTCGCGGCCGGGCCGGTTGGCGGTGTAGAAGTGCCGGCCGTCTCCGCCCACGTCATTGCGGCTCCCGCAGTTCGGGCAGATCATCGTGTCCTCACGCAGCGGATGCCCGCATTTCAAACAGTTCATAAAAACCTTAAATGCTGATTCATGCTTTGAGCCGGAACTGTAAGGATTTAAAAAGGCCGGGACAAGGCTTTCTCTCCGGAAAGTTTGTTCCTTCCCGTTTTATTAACCGTCCGCGAAAGGCGCCTCAAATAACCGGCGTTAGCCAGCGGCATGATTTTTATTTGCCGGGCCCGGTGATTTCCACGGCGGCGGGGGCGCGGATATCGAGAGCGCCGGACTTTCTTTCGGCCGCAATGGCGCCGCGCGGCGTCGGGAACACGGCCCGGTAGTCGAACAGCGTCTCCTTCGGCGCAAGCCTGATTTTCCCGCAGCCCGGCTCGAGAATTTCCAGCCCCATCAGGTTGCGGATGAGAAACTCGGCCGGGCAGGCCGACCAGGCGTGGGAGTGGCTGCGCAGAAAGCCGGTGAACCCGCCCGAGCGCCAGCTGCCATTCTGATACCATTCCTCGAAGGCGGAGGTGGCGCCTTTGGCCGCCATCCGTTTGCCCCAGCGTTCGCGGATCAGCCGGACCGCCAAATCGAACCTGCCCGCATGGTCCAGCGCTTTCAAAACGACAGTCATGAAGAATGGCTGTGCTTCGGTGTATTTCGGAATCGTCTTTTCCTCGTAGAACGCCGAGATAATTTTCTTCGCCGTCTTATCGTCGCACAATTGCCAGTAAATCGCGGCGAAATTCGCGTGCTCGCTAATGTTTTCGGTTAACTCACCGTCCACGCAAGCATCGGCCAGACAACCCCGTTCAGGCGCGAAGAAACGCTTCTGGAAAACGGATTTGATTGCCGTCATGGCGTTATCGCTCAGCCGCTTCGTATAGGCATCGGACTTGATTTCCGCCATTTTTGAGACCGTCTCCAACGCCCCGTAAAAGATCGCGTTATAGGCCGCGCTCTCACCATGCTTGTCCACGCTGGCCCAGTCCACAAAGACCCAGAAGGGCATGTCCTCGATCAATCCCCGCTCGTTCACATAAT
>CAZYUX010000012.1:0-22703 GCA_964650745.1 uncultured Puniceicoccaceae bacterium | reverse complement strand
GCACATCAAAATCCTCTCCATCTCCTCCAAGGATGGAGACTTCGCCTTCGGCCCCACCGAGGAGAACCTGTATTACGGAGATTACCCGTTGCGGCTGACTTTTTACCTCGTCTTCAACCAGGAGCAAAAAAGCCGGTTGAAAAAGCTCATTGATCCGCTTTACGGCATCAGCATGGCCAAACGGCTGCGGCAGTCCTTCTTCATCCCAGTCCCGGAAAACATCCGCGGCCAGTACCTCCTCGGCCTGCAACTGGAATAATCCGCGGAGCATCCATCCCCCGTCCGGCGGAGCCGGAACTCACGGCGCCGGAAGCCGCGGACGGCTCAAGACCGGGACACCTTTTACATGCCGCGTGATCCTGAAAAGAACATTATCCGCGGCGCGAAGCCGCCAAAATTGAAAGACCGGAAAAGCGCTCCATACTACAATACAGCCTTGCCTTTCCCCCTGCCGCGCGCTCATGATCTCCCGCCTTAGACAAGGCAGGTGGCAAAACCAAACCCAGTCCATGACAAAACCGCGCTCCGCGCCCCCCGGGACCCCTTCCGCGCCGTTCCGGTCGCGAACACCGGAATCAAAAGCAAACAGGACGGGCGCGGGCGGCTCCAATTAAAAGCCGTTGCCCCGCCGCGGCCCGGCCTTGCCGGATTCGCGGCCCTGAAATTGAAAATGCGGAAACCCCTGCGCGTCAATCTCGACGAGCGGGGAAGCGCCTTTTGGCGGCGGGTTGACGGGCGGCGCACCCTGCGGGAAATCGAAAAAGCCTTGCGCCGTGAATTTTCCATCGAAAAAAAAGAATGCCAAAAAGCGGTCATCGAATTCACAAAAATGCTTATGGAGCGGGGTTTGATCGCATTGAAAATGGATCCTGAAAAAGGACATGCCAAAGATTGACGGATTAAAGTTAGAAACAAAACGAAAAATGGCCGCCGATATCATAATCACTTGCGAGGCCGTAAAAAAACTCTACCACCTCGGCGACGAGGATGTGTGGGCGCTCAAAGGAATTGATTTGGACATATGCCGGAACGAATTCATCTCGATCATGGGGCCGTCCGGCTCGGGAAAATCCACCCTTTTCAACCAAATCGGCGCCCTCGACATCCCCACCGAAGGGCGGGTGATTTTCGACGGAGAGTCCGTCTTCGACTTAAGCGAAAGCCAGCAAGCCTGGTTCCGCTGCAACAAAATCGGTTACATTTTCCAGACGTTCAACCTCATTTCCGTGATGAGCGCCCTGCAGAACGTCACCTTGCCCATGGTCTTTCAAGGCGCCACACCCGAAGAAGCCGGCGAGCGGGGAAAAAAAATCCTCAAACGCGTCGGCCTGGGCCACCGGCTGCACCATAAACCTCACGAACTCTCCGGCGGGCAGCAGCAGCGCGTCGCCGTGGCCCGCGCGCTGGCCAACAACCCCGCCGTCATTCTGGCCGACGAGCCGACCGGCAACCTCGACACCAAAACCGGCTCCGAAATCGTCGAGCTGCTCAAGGAGTTGAATCAAGAGCGGGGCGTCACTGTCATCTGCTCGACCCACGACCCCAAAATGCTCACCTCCTCCGCCCGAGTCTGCTGGATCCGCGACGGCCTCCTCATCAAAATCACCCGCGGCGAGGACTTCCGCATCGAAGACATGGAAGCCGACGAGCACCTCGAACACCCCCGGGCCTGAAACGTTAATTCGCAGCGCCCCGCCGATGTGACGAAGATGGAAAAATCGCTCGACGCCAAACTGGCCCGGATCAAGACCGATCCATACGGGGCCAAGGACTTCATCATAGCCGACGCCAAGGACGCCGACATGGCCTTCGGCATCGCCGCCACGGGCCAGGCCGCCGTTACCCCGCGAAACCGCGCCCGGTGCGAGTCCGTCGGCTGCTGGAAGACAATCGGGGAATACCGCCAGCAAATCCGCGGCGTCATCCGCCAGGGGCTGGTGGACATCGTCCTGCTCTCGGCCTCGAACCTCGAGCAACTCGGCATCAAAGAAAAACTCTTTGAAAACTCGCCCGTGACACCGGCGGCGCGGGCCAATGACACCTCGGACATCTGGGCGGTGCGCGGCGGCAAATACCCCAGGCAGCCCTCCCGCGCCTTCCGAACGGCCACCATCGAGCACATCAAATACGGCCGCCTCGACTGCGATCACAACGACCCCGTCCCCGGCGCGGACCTGGGGCTTTACTCGATCACATTTACCAACAACCTCGACTGGGACCACTACGCCCTCGAGCGCTTTTACGATTTCCGCCTCGAAGCCGAGCAAAAGAACTTCCGCTACTTCCTCGAAGTCTTCAATCCCAACGTGGATCCCGGCATTCCGCCCAGGGACATCGGAAAGTTCCTCAATGACCACATCGTCCGCTGCCTGGCTGGCGTGACAGAGCGCGGACGCCCTCTCTTTTTGAAAATCCCCTTCAACGGTCCCGAAGCCCTGGAAGAACTCGCGGCCTACGATTCGAACCTCATTGTCGGCGTCCTCGGCGGCAGCGCGGGCACGACTTACGACGCCTTCAAGCTCATCCGCGACGCTCAAAAACACGGCGCGCGCGTGGCTCTTTTCGGCAGAAAAATCAACCTTTCCGAGCACCCCCTCTCTTTTATCGAGATGCTGCGCCGCATCGTGAATGGCGAAATCACGCCGGAGGAAGCCGTCAAAGCCTATCATGCCATCCTTCAAAAACTCGGAATCAAACCCCGCCGCCACATCCAAAAAGACCTCACCCTCACCGCCCAGAGCCTCAGTTACCGCTGACTTCCCCGCTTCCCCAACCCCTGGAACCCTTGCCGGACAACATCAAGGCCGCGCTTTGGAAATGCGGGGTTGACAAATATCCAACACGTGTTAGGAAAACCCCTGAATCATTTTTGCCATGACGCGAATCTTGCTTACCACCACATCCTTTCAAGACAACCCCGGCGAACACCACAAGGCGCTCGAAAAGACCGGATGGGAGATCGTCCGCGCCCGCGGCCCTCTGCCAGAGGAAGAGATGCTCAGGCTCGCTGGTGAAGTGGACGCCTTCCTCTGCGGCGACGACCTTATCACACGCAAGGTTCTGGAGAAAGCGCTGCCGCGGCTGCGGGTGATCAGCAAATACGGCATCGGAGTGGACAAAATTGACGTGGAAGCGGCAACGGAACTGGGCATCCCCCTGACGAACTGCCCCGGCGTCAACCACACCACCGTGGCCGAGCACACGTTCTGCCTGATGCTGGCCCTCTTCCGCAACCTCGCCGAAGAAGCCGGTCACACCCGCGCCGGAGAATGGAAACGCCTGACCGGGCATGAGATCATGGGCAAGACCATCGGCATCATCGGGCTTGGAAGAATCGGCAAAGAGGTGGCCGTCCGGGCCAAAGCTTTTGCCATGAAGCCTCGGGCGTATGACATTTACTGGGACGAGGCCTTCGCCGGGGAACATGGCCTCGAGCGCGAGGAAGACCTGGACCGTCTCATCGAAACCTCGGACATCATCTCCCTTCACACCAGCGCCAACGAACAGACGCGCGGGATGATAAACGCCGGACGCGTCGCCCGGATGAAAGACGGCGTGGTCATCGTCAACACCGCCCGCGGGGAACTGGTTGAAACGGCGGCCGTCGCGCAAGGCTTGGAAAGCGGCAAAATAGCGGGCTACGGCGCCGACGTTCTGGAGCGGGAGCCGCCGCCGCCGGACCATCCGCTTTTGAAAGCGAAAAACTCTCTCATCACCCCGCACATCGGATCGCGGACTTACGAGAGCGTCCAGCGCCAGGCCATGATGGCGGTGCGCAACCTTGTCCTGGCGATGAGCGGCGAGCCGCCCCTGGCCCAGGTCAACAGCGTTCCCATCCGGAAAGAATAACCCGCCGCCGCGGTTTCGCGTAACGGTTTGCTGATGACAATATCGGACAGATTTCCGCTTTACACGGAATACGAGCCGCAAGTGCCGGTGTGGATTGTGACGCCCGGCCACGACGGGTGCATCCACCGGTTCTTCTCCTCTTCGCCCTTCAGCCCCTCGGGGCGGTACCTGGCGGTCCTGCAACTGCCCCAGGAGGAGCGCATGCCCGAACCGGGCGAAACCGCGAACGTCCTTCTGGTGGACTTGGAAACCGCGGAAACCCGCGCCGTGGCCGAAACACGGGGCTGGGAGCCTCAAACGGGCGCCAACCTGAATTGGGGAGCGGACGACTCCCAGCTGTTTTTCAATGACGCGGACACGTCCAACTGGAAACCGCACGGCGTGAAGCTCAATCCGTTGACCGGCGAAAAGATGCGGCTGGACGGCTGCATCTACCACGTTTCGCCGGACGGCAAGCGGGTGCTGGCGGCTTCGATGGAAAAAATGCGCCGCACCCAGTTCGGCTACGGGGTGGTCATCCCCGACGAATTAGTGCCAATAAATAAAGGATTTCCGGAAGACGACGGCTTGTGGATGACCGACACCGCGGCGGGGGAATGCAAACTGCTCATCTCCTTGCGTGAAACACTGGACAAACTGGGTGACAAGCTGCAGATCGGGAATCCCGAAAACGGCGCGGCCTACGTCTTCCACAGCGAGTGGAGCCCTCAGGGTGACCGGCTCTTTTTTACCATCCGCTGGGTGCCGCCGGGCGAAAAAGAATGGAACTCCATCAGCGACGATTTGTCATTTAACATCCTCACCCTCCGGCCCGACGGGAGCGAACTCCACGCCGCCGTCACCGCCAGCTATTGGAAAAAAGGGGGCCACCATACACATTGGCAGCCCGACGGCGAGTGGCTCTCCATGAATTTGGGCTATTACGGCAACGGGATGAAATTCTGCCAGGCGCGTTACGACGGGGCAGGCATCGGCCCGATCATTGACTCCCCGCCCGGCTCCGGCCACCCCACCGTCCATCCGGACGGCCGCCACATCCTGACCGACACTTACACCCATGAGACGGGCGGGGGCGCTTTCGGAGACGGCACGGTGCCCCTCCGATGGGTGGACATTAAAGAAAAAACCGAACGCTGCCTGGCTCGGTTCAACACCGCGCAGGCTTCACCTCATGGCTGCCTGCGGGTGGACCCCCATCCGGCCTGGGACCGGTCGTGGCGATACGCGGCTTTTAACTCCTTTCTGGACGGAACCCGCCGCGTCCTCATAACTGATCTGTCCGGACTCATCGAATAACCCAAACCTTATTTATCATGGCTGAAATTTTCCGCATCATCCCTGCCGAAAAACACAACGAGCTGGTGCGCGCCGCATATCAGCACCGCGGGTACACCAGAGAGGAAGCGGAGGCCGCCGCCGGATTCTCCGCTTTCACGGCCTGGCACGGCATCCGCACCCACAACGCCATCAAGGCGCTGCACCTCGACCACCTCTTCGGAAGCGGCTCCCAAGGCTGCGTGCCGGGCGCCGCCATCGAAAAGAAACCAAGCCGTTTTTCCGCCGCGCAAGTTTGGAACGCCAACCGCAAACTGGGCCAGGCCGTCGGCCTTGAAGCCATCGAAACCGCCGTCAAACTGGCGGACCAATACGGCATCGGCATGGTCTCGGTGGACAACGCATTTCACTACCTGTGGGGCGGAGGATACGTTTTAAAAGCGGCCCGGCGCGGTTACATCGCCTACACCAGCTGCACCGCCGCGCTCGCGGAGGTGGTTCCGTTCGGAGGAAAATATCCCACCCTCGGCACCAATCCCCACAGCTGGGCCTTCCCCACGACGGACGCGGTTGGTTTCCCAATCGTCGTGGACTGGGCCACGTCGGTCGTGGCGATGGGGCGCGTCCAGCAACTGGCCCGCGAAGGCAAGCCGCTCCCCCTCAACGCCGCCGTGGACAATGACGGGAACCCCACCACGGACCCTGATGCCGTGGGGGCGCTGATGCCTTTCGGCGCCCACAAGGGTTACGGCCTGGCGCTGATTGACGAGCTGATCGCGGCCTACATCGGAGGCTCCCTGCCTGTTCTGCGCAGCCGCTGGGCGGACGGCGGAGAGAAGCACACCCCCTGTTTCTTTTTCCAGGTCTGGCATCCCGAAGCCATGAGCGGGAATGATTTCGCCAAGAGCCGCACCCAGACTGAAAACGTCAAAGCCGTTCTCGAAGATGTCCTCGGCCACGGCAATGAGGGCTGCCTTTTGCCCGGACAAATCGAGGCTGAAGGCGCCGCCCGCAGCGAAAAAAACGGCGGCCTGCTGTTTTCCGAAGCTGAAATCGAGGCCTTCAACGAAATCGCCTCCGAATGCGGGCAACCAAAATGGAACCCGGCTGATTTCCCTCGGTCCCAGGAATAGCCACAAAACGATGACATGGAATATTTATAGGCCGCAAAAAGCGCAGAAACCGCAAAATATTTCAATCTGAAATCTCAAATCCTGAACAGCATCTGCCATGCCCATACTCGATATTAAACCAAAAGAATCCTGCCAGTATGACATGCTGGCGCTGGGAGAGATCATGATCCGGTTGGACCCGGGGGAAGGGCGCATCCGGGCCGCCCGCGAATTCAAAGCCTGGGAAGGCGGCGGCGAATACAACGTGGCCCGCGGCCTGCGCAGATGCTTTGGCCTCAAGACCGCCGTGTGCACCGCTTTTGCCGACAATGAAATCGGCCGTCTGCTGGAGGATTTCATTATGCAGGGCGGGGTGGACACACGGTTCATCAAGTGGGTTCCCTACGATGGTGTGGGGCGCGAAGTGCGCAACGGCCTGAACTTCACCGAACGCGGATTCGGGATACGCGGCGCGGTCGGCGTGCCCGACCGCGGCAACACGGCGGCGGCGCAAATGAAACCGGGTGACTTCGACTGGGAAGACATCTTTGGAAAACGCGGCGTCCGCTGGTTCCACACGGGAGGTATTTTTGCCGCGCTCTCTGACACCGCCGCCGAACTGCTCGTCGAGGCCGTAACCGCCGCGAAAAAGCGCGGAACCATTGTCTCTTACGATTTAAATTACCGGTCCTCGCTTTGGAAGAGCATCGGCGGGCAGGAAAAAGCCCGCGAGGTGAACCGCCGCATCGCGCCGCACGTGGACGTCATGATCGGCAACGAGGAGGATTTTACCGCCTGCCTCGGTTTCGAGGTGGAAGGACTCGACGAAAACATTTCCAACATCAAAGTGGAAGGCTTCAAGAAGATGATCGGGCGGGCGGTAAAGGAGTTTCCCAATTTCAAAGTCGTCGCCACGACCCTGCGGACGGTCAAGACGGCCACCGTCAATTCCTGGGGCGCCGTCTGCTGGGCGGACGGCCGGTTCCATGAGGCGGCAATGCGCGAGAACCTCGAAATCCTCGACCGCGTCGGCGGAGGTGACAGCTTCGCGTCCGGCTTGGTTTACGGCTTTCTGACCACGGGCGACCCGCAACAGGCCGCCGAATACGGCGCGGCCCACGGCGCCCTGGCCATGACCACTCCCGGCGACACCTCGATGGCCGCCCTGGCCGAAGTGGAAAAACTCATGGCAGGCGGCGGCGCCCGCGTCGTGAGATAAGCATATCTTTACAGGAGAAAACAGAGAGGAACAGAGGGAAATAAAGTTATGACGAATTCATATTTAAATGAAATATTCGGCTTGGCGGGGAAGACGGCGGTGGTGACCGGCGGGACGGGCGAGCTCTGCGGGGCCGCCGCCGAGGGCCTTGCCCTGGCCGGAGCGGAAGTGGTCCTGGCCGATATTAACGAGGAACGGGCGGGGCCGCGCCTCGAAGCCATCAGAAAAAACGGCGGGAATGCCTATTATGAAAAAGCGGACGTCCGTTCGAAACCATCGCTGCAAAGGCTGCTTGAACGCGTGATTGAAAAGTCCGGCGGCGCGGACATCCTGATTAACGGCGCCGGGATCAATTCACCCACGCCGTTTCTGGAAATCACCGAGGAGGAGTTCGACCGCATCCTCGGCATCAATCTGAAAGGCATCTTCCTCGCCTGCCAGGTGTTCGGGAGGTATTTCGTGGAAAGAGGAGAAGGCGGGAGCATCATCAACTTTGGATCAATGAGCGGGCTGACGCCGCTGTCGCGGGTCTTCACCTACTCGGCAACCAAGGCGGCGGTTCACAACCTGACGAAAAACCTGGCCCGCGAGTGGGCGCCGCGCAAAGTGCGCGTCAACGCCATCGTGCCGGGCTTTTTCCCGGCGGAACAGAACCGCAAGGTCCTGACGCCCGAGCGCGTCGGGCAAATCATGAGCCACACCCCGATGAAACGGTTTGGAGAGCCGCGGGAGCTCCTCGGCGCCATTCTGCTGCTTGCCTCTGACAAGGCGGGCTCCTTCATCACTGGCAGCGAGCTGGTGGTGGACGGCGGCTACTCCGCCATGACCATATGAGCTGTTTCGGGCGGAATATCATTTTGTGAAAGCGATGGAATTCATCACCGGAGATTTTTTGCTGGAGAGTGAAACGGCGCGGGAGTTGTTTCACAATTACGCCGGAGAGGAGCCGATTTTCGATTACCATTGCCATCTTCCGGCAAAGGACATCGCGGAGAACCGGCGGTTTAACAACCTGTATGAGATATGGCTTGCGGGAGACCACTACAAGTGGCGGATGATGCGGGCCAACGGCGTTCCGGAGAGATGCTGCACGGGGGACGCCCCCGATTACGAGAAGTTCATGGCTTGGGCGCGGACGGTGCCGTATTGCCTCCGCAACCAGCTCTACCATTGGACGCACCTCGAGCTGAAGCGCTACTTCGATGTGAACGATCTGCTCAATGAGCAAACCGCCGAGAAGATATGGAACCAGGCCAATGAAAAGCTTCAGACGCCGGAACTGTCCGTTCGCGGCATCCTGAAAAAATTCAAAGTCGCCGCTATCTGCACGACGGACGATCCGGCGGACGATCTGGAGCATCACAAGCAAATCGCGGCCTCGGATCTGACAACGAAAGTCTATCCCGCGTTCCGGCCTGACAAAGCGCTGCAGATTGAAAGCCCGGAAACCTTCAACGCATGGGCGGACAAGCTGGCCGGGGCTTCCGGGGAGGACACGGAAGCCTTCAGCGGTTTCCTCAGCGCTCTGCGGAAGCGGCATGATTTCTTCCACGAAATGGGCTGCCGGCTTTCGGACCACGGTCTCGAGCGCTGCTTCGCCCTGGAAGCCGGGGAAAAAGAAGCGGAAGAAGTTTTTCGCGCGGCCCGCCGGGGCCGCCAGGCGCGCCCGAGGCAAAGAGAGGCTTACAAATTCTTCATGCTCAAATTCTTCGGAAAACTGGACGCGGAAAAAGGCTGGACCAAACAGCTGCACCTGGGCGCGTTGCGCAACACCAACAGCCGCCTTTTCGAGCAGCTCGGGCCAGACGCAGGCTGCGATTCCATCGGCGACTTTCCTCAGGCAATACCTTTAGCCCGCTTCCTCGACACGCTGGAAAAGGAAAACGCGCTGCCAAAAACCATCCTCTACAACCTGAACCCGGCGGACAACTACGTCCTGGCCGCCATGACGGGCAATTTTCAGGACGGCTCGATCCCGGGAAAAATCCAGTTCGGCGGCGGCTGGTGGTTCCTTGACCAGAAGGAAGGCATGGAATGGCAGATCAACGCCCTGTCGCAAATCGGGCTGCTCAGCCGCTTCGTCGGAATGCTGACGGACTCGCGGAGCTTCCTCTCCTATTGCCGCCACGAATACTTCCGCCGCATCCTGTGCAATCTTCTCGGCGGCGAAATGGAGCGGGGCCTGCTGCCGCGGGACATAAAGCTTGCCGGACGGATGGTAAAAAACATAGCCTTCTCCAACGCGAAGAATTACTTCGGCCTCGAAACCGGAGACTGGTCTTGAAAAGCGCTTTTTCCCTTGGACAACGCCAACACGACAACCACAAACTGAAAAGATTATGGACAAAGTAAGAACAGGTATCGCCGGAATGGGCAACATGGGCACAAGCCACGCCAGGAATATCCTCGCCGGCAAAATCGCCGGGCTGGTCCTCACGGCGGTTTCCGATCAGGACGCTTCCCGGATGAGCCAATTTCCGGACCTCAAGCAATTTCCGGACGCCAGGGAAATGATCAAGTCCGGCGAAATTGACGCCGTGCTGATCGCCACGCCGCACTATGACCATACAGATGTCGGCATCGCGGCGCTCGAACAAGGACTGCACGTGCTGGTGGAAAAACCGATTTCGGTCCACAAAGCGGACTGTGAAAGGCTGATCGCGGCGCACAAGAACGAAAAACAAGTCTTCGCCGCCATGTTCAACCAGCGCACCGACCCCCGCTACCAGAAACTGCGGCAACTGGTGAAAGAGGGCGAGCTGGGGGAAATCCGGCGCGTCATCTGGATCATCACCAACTGGTTCCGCACCGAACATTATTACGCCTCCGGCGGCTGGCGGGCCACCTGGGCGGGGGAGGGCGGCGGCGTCCTCCTCAACCAGTGCCCCCACAACCTCGACCTTTGGCAGTGGATGTTCGGCATGCCCCGGAAAATCCGCGCCTTCTGCGATACCGGGCGCTACCACGACATCGAGGTCGAGGACGACGTCACCGCGTACATGGAATACGCGGACGGCATGAAAGGCGTCTTCATCACCACCACCGGCGAAGCGCCGGGCACCAACCGTCTGGAAGTAACCGGCGAGCGCGGCAAGGTGGTCCTCGAAGACGGGCTGCATTTCACGCGCAACGAGGTTCCCATGACTGAGTTCAGCAAGACCAGCAAACAATCTTTCGCCCGCCCGCCGGTGTGGGAAATCGGGATCCCCGTCCACGGAGAAGCGGAACAGCACGTGGGGATCATGCGGAATTTTGCCGGAGCCATCCTTAAGGGAGAGAAGCTGCTCGCCTCCGCGGCCGAAGGCATCCATTCGGTCGAGCTGGGCAACGCCATGCTCTATTCCTCCTTTACGGACGCCGCGGCGGACCTGCCTTTGGACAGCGCGGCTTTCGAGCAATTGCTAAAGAAAAAGATAGAGGAATCCACCTTTGTGAAAAAGACCGCTGAAGGGAAAACTTCGGCGGAAGACTTCGCGAAATCATTCAACGGATAAACCAAAACCGGGAGACATCGCTCATGCACGCGAAAGACGGAATGACCTACGCCCCCAAGGCGGATAAACCCAAACCGGTGGTCAAGCCCGGCGAGTTCGTGTTCGCCGCCGCTTATTACGACCACGGCCACATCTTCGGGCAAACCAACGGCCTGATCGAGGCGGGCGGCGTCCTGAAATATGCCTGGGACCCGCAGCCGGAGCGGCTCAAATCGTTTTGCGAAAGATACAAGGACAGCGGCGTGCGGCCGGCGGACGATTTCCGCCGCATCCTCGACGATCCGGAGGTCCATTTGGTTACGGCGGCGGCGGTGCCGTGCGACCGGGGGCCGATCGGACTGCAAGTGCTGGACGCCGGAAAGGATTACTATACCGACAAGTCGCCTTTCACCACATTGGAACAACTGGAGGCGGCCCGGGCCAAAGTCAAAGCGACCGGGCGCAAATACATGTGCGACTATTCCGAGCGCCTCCACACGGAAGCGGGCTGGTACGCGGGCGAGCTGATTGAGCAAGGCGCCATCGGGCGAGTCCTCCAGCTGACCGTGCTGGCGCCTCACCGCTTGAATAAACCCAACCGCCCGGACTGGTTTTTCGACAAGCAAAAATACGGCGGGATCATCACCGACATCGGCTCGCACCAGTTCGAGCAATTCCTCGCCTACACCGGAGCCAGGGACGGGACCGTTCAATACGCGCGGGCGGGCAATTTCGCCAATCCCGACAAGCCGGGTTTGGAAGACTTTGGAGAAGCCATCGTGATGACGGACACGGGAGCTTCCTGTTACTGCCGCGTGGACTGGTTCACGCCGGACGGGCTGCGCTCTTGGGGTGACGGGCGGGCCTTCATCCTGGGAACCCAAGGCTATATGGAAGTCCGCAAATACATTGAAATTACCCAAGAAGGGCCGGGACAGCGGATTTACCTGGTGGACGGGCAGAAAGAGCAGCTCATCGAATGCCAGGGCAAGGTAGGCTATCCATTCTACGGCAAGCTGGTGCTGGACGTGCTCAACCGCACGGAAAACGCCATGACCCAGGAACACGCCTTCAAAGCCGCCGAACTCTCGATGAAAGCCCAGCGGATGGCGGATCAAGCCCGGACTTGAGACTGGCGCGCCCGCTTTTCCGCGGCTTCATGACCGCCTGTTTCATGCCGGGGCGGCAAGCCGCGCGGCCCGGATAATAGCCTTGCTTTGCCGGCGGCAATCTATATTTTGGCGCTTCTCACAGGCGTGACATGCCGGTTTCCCCGGGGCTGCCCTCGCGATGAAACAAAAAAAGATCCTCATCATTGACGATGACAAGCTGACCTTGCAGGTGGTCAAGCTCTGGCTGAAGAACTGCGACCATGAAATTATCCTGGCCGACAGCGGCCAGAAAGGCATCGAGCTGGCCCGTGAAGAAACCCCGCACTTGATCCTGTGCGACATCAACATGCCGGAAGTCAACGGCTATGAAGTTTTGAAAGCCCTCCGGACAGACCCCTCCACCGCCATCATTCCTTTCATCTTCATGACCGTGAAAAGCGGCAGGGAGTCTGTCCGCCAGGGAATGGAAATGGGGGCGGACGATTACATCACCAAACCATTCGACGTCGGGGAATTCACTGAAGCGGTGGAAGGACGGCTGAAAAAATACGCGCTGCTCTCCCGGTATCTGGGCGGCCTGCGCCGGAAAATTTCCAGCGCCACGCCGCAAGTGTTCACCGCGTCCTTAAGCTCTATTCTGGGCTTCGCCGAAATCATCCGCGATGAATTGCAAAGCGACGGCCCATTGCGCCGCGAGAAGCTGCTCGACTACGCCGATTCGATTTTCAACGAGGGCCAGCGGCTGATCGGACAGGCCCAAAAATTCGAGATCTTTCTGGAGGCGTCACTTTCGGCCGGGGACCCCTCGCGGGTGGCGGAATTGAAAAGCCAGGAACTGGCCGCCCCCCGGGCCGTCATCGAGCGGATCGTGGAAGAAACAGCCGGGCCGCCGGGCCGGAAGCAGGACATCACGGTGGAAATGGAACCGGCGTCCCTGCGCCTGCCGGAACACTATTTCAATGCCATAACACGAGCTTTGGCGGGAAACGCGGTAAAGCACACGCCGTCCGGAACACCCGTTAAAATCGAAGGCAAAGGCGCGGAAAATTTTTACCAGCTGGCTTTTTCCGACAAAGGCCCCGGCATCGCCGAAGAGGAACTGGACAACCTGAAAACCTTCATGCAGGAAGAAGGGAAAATTTACCAGCGGCCCATCTCCGGCATGGGCCTCGCCATCGCCCGGATCATGACCGAAACGTGCGGCGGAGTTTTTTCAATTTCGAGTTGCCAGGGAGAGGGAACTTCTGTCATATTAAAGATTCCGGTTTTTTGAACCCTGCCCCGCGCTCCTCTTTGCGGGCGCGCCATCCCCCAGCTTATGCCCGGCGAAAGACCCATGCGCGAAAACGGCTCCGAAAGCCGCCACTACGGATATTATGGTTATGGCGGCGGCTCCGGCTATGCCTACAAAGGCTATTACGGCGGCTATTACCCGGAACACGGCGGCGCTGGGGAAGACGATCCGCTGTCCAGGATAACGAACTTCCTTTTTCTCCTGCGGGAGCGCTTTCGGGAAGCGGCAGTAGTGGCGCTGGTATTCTTCGCGGGAGTGATCATCCTGACCTTCAACAGCACCAATATCTACGAGTCTTCCGCCTCGGTGCAGGTTTTGCGCCACAGCGGGAAACGCGCGAAATTCGAGGAAGTGGTGCAAAACAATGTCCTCAACTCCGAGGACTTCAACACGATGGCCGCCGTGTTTGAAAGCGGCCCGATGATTGCGCGGGTAAAAAGCCGGCTCGACGAAAAACAGCTCCGGAGACTGCTGGAACCCTACGGCGAAAACAGCCGCCCGGAGAGCGTGCTCAAAAGCAACCGCGCCATCAGGAGCGACCGGCAGAGCCTGCTCATTTGGGCCGCATACCGCCATCCCGACCCCAAAACAGCCGCTCTGATTGCCAACCTGTTCGCGGAGGAATTCATCAGCTACAACAATTCCCTGCGGGTGCAGGGGGCACTGGACGCCCACAACGATTTAAAACTGCTGGCGGGCCAGCAGAAGGAAAAAGTTAAGGAAATCGAGCGGGAACTGGTTAAACTCAAAGAAGAAAACAAGAATTTATCCTTCAGAGAAAAAATCGGCCCAGCTGGATACAGCGGTCCGGTTCCCGCGCTGGAAAACATTCACGCGGACAGCGGCATGATTGCCAGGCAAATGAGGCAGATAATGACTCGGCCCGGCGGCGGGCCGGATTCCGCGGGAAGGTCTGGATTGGCCATGCCGAAGACCCTCGCTTACAGCGAAGAGATGCAATACGCCCGCCAAAACGAGATCCTGGCGGAAAAAAAGAAACGGCTGGACGAAGCTGAAGCGCAATGGCGTTTAATCGAGCATTACCGGAAAACGGGGCGCCCCTTGTGGCAAATAAGCGCCATCGCCGGCGACCCCCATGTCGCGGAGCTGCTCAGCCGCCGCAGCCACGAGAAAATAGAACTGGCCGGCATGGAAAAAAGATACCGGCACAAACATCCGCGGCTGATCCGGGTTCGGAATGCCTTCACACAGACCGGCAGGGAACTGGATAAAGCCGTCCAAGCGGCCGCCGGCAAAATCCGCCACGCCTATCAGGGGGCTTTAAACGATTACGAAACGGCCCAAGTGCGCGCCGAGGAAAAGATGGACGACATCATTGGCCTGGAAAAGGCGCGAATCGAATACAACGCCTTGTTGCGCAAACTGGAAGTCAACAAACAGATGCACCGGTATTTATATGACCGAATGCAGCAGACCTTGTTGCAAACCTCGGAAGACAACCAAAACATCCACATTGTGGACCGGGCCGTCCCCGCCCTGCTGCCCTGCAAGCCCAATATCCCTCTCAACCTCGCCTTGGGCGCCATAGGCGGCCTGCTAATCGGTTTCGGTTTTGCCGCGGGCAAAGTCCTTCTGGACGACAAGGTGAAAACGGCTTACGATGTGGAGGGAGCGTTAAGCTTGCCCCTGCTTTGCATCGTGCCGTCATTAAACCGGGACATGGCGGCGGACGCGGGCCGCGCGGTCCAGAGCGGGAAGAACAACAGGGTTAAGGAGGCATTTTTAAACCTCTATACCGCGGCGCACGCCAGCAAATCCAAAAAATCAATCAAAGTCCTGCTGGTCACCAGCACGATTCCCGGCGAGGGCAAGACCTTTGCCGCCGCCAACACGGCTTTGACCTTTGCCGATCAAGGGGAAAAAGTCCTGCTTATAGACGCGGACCTGCGGATACCCAACGTTGCCCGGTCCCTTGGCCTGGAACCCGAAGGCGGGTTAATCCGGTGCCTTGAAAACGACGAAGAAAACTGGCGCGCGCACATCACCACCGGCGTCCACCCCAACTGCCATATCCTCTCCTCAGGCGGGCGGACGGGCGACCCGGGCGAGCTTTTTTGCGGCGAGCGGTTCGGAAATCTGCTCTTCGAATTGCGGCGCGAATACGACCGCGTGATTATAGACACCCCCCCTTTGGCGCCGGTCAGCGACACTTTTCATCTTTTGCGCCACTCCGAAGGAGTTATTTACGTGATCCGGCACAACTGTGTCAGCCGGAAAGTGGCGCAGGCCCAGTTGCGGCGGATGGCCAATGGCGGCGCCAACATTCTTGGCGCCATCATGAACAACCTCAGCCCCCGCCTGGCGGATTACTACTACTCCCACTATTACGACAAATCCTGCCAGGATTATTATTTGGACGTTTCCGCAGAGGGAGCAACCCGGGGCGAACCGGAAACCCGCACGGTGCAGCAAGCCGGCTGATCCGCGGGAGAGCCTGCCGTTTTAAAGTTCCGGTTTGGAGAAAACGGAAAGGCAGTCGAGGTCTTCGCGCACCCAGTCAATGACTTTTTGGAAGGTGACTTGCAGCCCGGCTTCTTCCGCGTACCGGCGGAAGAGTTCGCGGCTCATATTGCTGCGCCATCCTGGATGCTCCCGCCATCGGATATCGTCTGAAACCTTTCCGTAGTTGGAGTGGTGGATAAAGCCGGCGCCCCCCGGCTCGAGGACCCGGGCGAATTCCCGCAGGTATGCCCGCACCACCCGGCGGTCGAAATGAACCATGGAATCCCAGCTGAACAGGAAAGTGAAATAGCCCGCGGGCAGCGCCGCGAGGCTTCGCCCGTCATTGACATAATAAAAGAGGCGGCAGGTTCCGGCCAGCGGGGCAAGGCGTTCCCGGCACCGCCGGATGCAGGACTCGTTCACGTCCACCAGATGGATTTCACCGGCGAGAGGAAGCAGGCGTTCAGTAATGCGGCCGTGCCCCGGCGCCAGTTCCATTACCCTGGAAAAATCGCTGTCCTGGATGAGAGGCCGGATGAGCACGTTCCATTGCTCTTCGGCATATTCCTCGGCCATGTTGAAATAAGCGCCCCCGTCATGCGCTTCCCGGCATTCCCGGATGGTCCGGGCCATGATGTCATCATCATCCATTCCGGAAGGCCACGGAAAGAGTCACGGAAAGTCAAACAAGAAATGAAGAAAACGCGGGAAACAGGGCGCGGACGCGCGCTTTATTTTTCAGGCATTTGAGAGCCGCGCCATTTTTCCGGTTCCGCGTTCCGCTCGCGCAGGGTTCGCTCCAGCCTCTGATTTTCTCGGACAAGGTAATTGCAACGGCGGTCCAGCCCTGCGGCGGCGAGGACCAGCCTTTTTTTCCAGGGCGGCAAAGAGGCCATGCAGGGGGCCAGGCTGGCCGTCTGGACCGCGTAGTTTTCCGTGAAGAAATCCTGTTTGCCGGGCCGGCGGCCGCGCCGCAAAAGAAACTCCGGCACGGCCTCGACCGCCTCTCCGGCCAGGAGCAGTTTCAGGTGCAAGCTCCAGTCCGGCAGTTCCGCCGCCGTCTCTTCATTAAAACCGCCAGCCCGAATGAACGCGTCACGCCGCACTAAAAATCCCGCCGGATCGAAGACGGACTCGTGCAAGGCGATTTCTTTAAATCCCCCGCAAGGCATGAAACATTGGCTGAAGGATCCGTCCTCCGGCTCGGCAAAAAACCGGACAAATGGCATCAAAAGCGCGGCCCGGCTGTATTCGGCCGCCTGCAGCATCGTTTCCAGCAGATGCGGTTCGGCAATGTCGCCGGTGTCCATGAAATACAGCCAGGGCGCTTGAAAAGCGGCGGCTCCGGCATTGCGGCTTTCCGCATGGAGGCCGGCCGCGGTTTCCAGAAAAATCCAGCCCTTGCCCGCGCAGCGCTCCCGAAGCCTGTGGAAATCGTTTTTGTATGCTTCGTCCGCCCGGGCATCCAGCACCACAACGGCCTTGAAACTGGAGCAGGTTTGGTTCGCCAGGGAATCCAAAGCCCTTTCCAGACTGGCCGGAAACTGGGAAGCGGTGACGGCTACGGCGGCGCAAAGGGGCGGCTTGGCGCGCGCGCGGAGGCGTTGCCGCGAGGCGTTCCGTTCTTTTTCCAGTTGCTGAATCCGCCGCCGCCAGGCGGCTTGCGCTTTTTCGGGTGTGTAACGGCGGGCGCCCGGAGACGGCAGGCCCTCCTCGCGGACGCGGGCGATTTTTTCCGCAAGGGCGCTGGCCGACGGCTGGAACAGCCTTGCCGAATCCCCGAACAGTTCCGGGATGCCGCCCTCGCTGGCCGCGATCACGTTCAGGCCCATCTCAAGCGATTCGATGACCGTGTAGGGGGAATTGTCCACCGGCGAAGGAATCACCACGAGAGCATCCGAGTGCGCTTTCAAATACTCGGCAGCCTGGAAGTGGTCGAGTTCCGTCTGGTAAATCCAGCGGTGGGCCGGCGGCTTGTCCTTTTCCCAGACTTTCAGGTATTCCAGGCCGTTCATTCCCGCCGCTTCGCCCGGTTTGCCAAGGAAAGTGACGGTCATTTCGTATTTATAAAATGAATACTTGCTGGAGAGCAGGGCGAGGCTTTTGACGAAGATTTCCAGCCCTTTGCGCGTTTCAAGCCGGCCGAAAAAAATCAAATGACCGGGGTTGATCCCCCGCGCCGGCGCCGGCCCGCCCGGCTGTGAAAGCAGAGGCAGAACGGCGGAATTTTCCGGAAGGCGCCACCCCCGCCGCCGGGTCCAGTCCAGCATATAGCGGGTGGGGCTGGCCGTGAAGTCCGAATGTTCCGCCGAATACCGTTCCATGCAGTCGAGAACCAGATCCGCCCCGCCGAATTGCGTGTAGATCTGGTTCGCTTCCCGTATCCACTCCAGGGGGGAGTGAATGACCGTTGTCAGAAAAGTGTTCTGAAAGGCCAGTCCTTGGCGTTTGGCCTGGACGGAGGCGAAGCCGTTGGCGTTGGTTTCCTGGAAGTGGCAGACATCGAAGTCTTGTTCCTTGAGCCAGGCGCAAGCGTTGAGCGACAGACCGTGGAACCAGGCGTCAACCTGGCCGCGGACATTGGGCAGGGATGTGAAAGGGGTTTGTTCTTCCAAAAGAACGAGTTCCGCGCCGCACGATTCAAGGAGGCGCTTTTTCCACGACGCGGCATCGCCATGCGCCAGAGGCGCGGTGAGCAACAGGGTGACTTCATGACCCAGTTGTTCCCGCAGGAATTTTGCCAGGTAAAAGCAGTGCGTGCCAATCCCGCCCGTCTTCGTCGGGCCGGCGATTTCCATTGTGACGATACAATGCTTCATCGGCTGAAGAATTCCGTCCGGTTCTTTTTTGCGGAAAGCATCCGGCGCAGGCGGGCAAGGGCGGCAGCCAGCGGGTATTTTCGCGGTTTTCCGCGGGCGCTGCGCAGCCGGATGCATTCTTTGGAAAGCCGCTTGTTTTCATTTTCCAGGCCAAGCGCCGTTAAAACAACGCGCCGGGCCCAGAGCGGGATTTCATCCAAAAGAGGCTGGATGCTGGACAGGTGAGAGTAATAACGGTCGCGCGTCTGCACCATGCTGCGGGCGCGGATGCGGTATTGCAACAGAAACTCCGGGATGACGTCCACGCGCCGGCCTTTTTGAATTAAAGCGAGAAGGAAACGCCAGTCGTGTGTGGCGGTGGCCTCGTCCTCAATGAAGCCGCCCAGTTCTTTGAATGTTTCCCCGCGGACTATGAAGTTAGCGTCGCCCAGACAGTTGTCGAAGAAGGCCAGCTCCAGGCACGGCCCGGCGGGCAGGAAACAGCATTTGAAATCATCATCGTTTTCCAGTTTTTCCAGGAAAGCCCGGTAATAGCAAGTCAGGCAGTCCGCTCCGGAAACCTCAAGGGCATGGGCCATGGTCTCGGCCATGCGGGGCTCGGCCATGTTGTCGGCATCCATGAAGATGAGAAACTCGCCGGAGGCCTGCGCCGCGCCAAGGTTGCGTGTGTGCCCCAGCCCCGTGTTCTCCTTGCGCGCGAAGGTCCAGCCCCTGTCCTGGTAGGTGTTTTCCATCCGGGCGAAGACATCCAGCGAGGCCGGATCGTCCGATCCGTCATCGAGGACGATGACTTCGTAATTTCCGCAAGTCTGCCGGGCCAGGGAATCGAGGGCGGCGGGCAGGTGTTCGCCCAGGTTGCGGTGGGGAACGATGACGGACACTTTGCTGCGGCTTCCGGAAACCGGCGCCACGGGCGGTTCCCCCGCGCGAAGGGCTTCCGATTCGATTTCGGCGATGAAACGCTCCCATTGTTTTTCCGCTGTTTCCCGCCGGTAGTGTGGCCCGGCCAAAGGCGGGAGGCCATCCCGGCGGATATGGGCGATTTTGGCGGCCAGACTTTCCGGATCCGGTTTGAAAAGCCGTTCCGGAGTGCCCATCAGCTCGGGGATGCCGCCGGCGTCCGCCGCGATCACGTTCAGGCCCAGCTCCAGGGACTCGATGACGGTGAAGGGCGAATTGTCCACCAAAGAGGGGATGACGACCAGTGCGCCGGAATGTTGCCGCAGATATTCCAGCGCTTGAAAGTGGTTCAATTCCGGGCGGTATTCCCAAGTGTGGTTCGCGGGAATGCCCTTTTCCCACCCGCGGACGAACTCCAGCCCGTCCATGCCGTTGACGTTGTTGGACCGGCCCAGGAAGGTGACTTTCAGATTGTGTTTATAAAATTGATACTGGCTGGAAAGCCGGTATAGGGCTTTGAGGAAGACATCCACCCCTTTGCGGGTTTCCAGACGGCCGAAGAAAATGATATGGTCCGGATCGGGCGGGGCTTGAGGGGGCGGGGTCAAGCCGTCCACCAGATAGGGCAGAACGCGCCGACGGGGCGGCAGGGGCCAGCCGCGGGCTTCCGCCCAGCGGAACATGTAACGCACCGGGGCCAGCGCGTAATCGGCGTGTTCCACGGCGTAGCGCTCCAAAAAATCCAGGCCGATGCCGCGCGCTCCCTGGACGGGAAAGTGCCTCATGCATTCGCGCAGCCATTCGCTCGAGGAATGCATCATGCAGGTGAATGGCGTCCCCCGCAAGGCGAGGCCGGCGCGCCGGGCTTGCGCGGGCGCGAAGCCGTTCCCGAAGTAATCCTGAAAGTGACAGAAATCGAACGGATGCGCCTCCAGATAGCGCCGGGCGGCGAGCGACACGAGCTGATGGGGATTGCCCTCGTGCGGGATTTTTGTGAATGGCGGCTGCCCGGATAGTTCCTCGAAACCGCAGCCGCATTCCTCGCGGAAAAATTCCCGCCAGTAAGCGGTGTCGCGGTTTTCGACCGGTGAGGTGAGCAGGACGGTCGCGTTGCGGCCGAGCTTTTTGCCAAGGAACCGGGCCAGGTAAAAGCAGTGCGTGCCGATGCCCCCGTGAGGAGAAGGCCCGGCCAGCTCCGGTGTGATGATGCAGTGCTTCATGGCTATTTTTGCGGCGCCGGGGCGGCGGTTTTTGTGTCCGGCGGATCTTGGCGAAGCGGTTTGCGCGCCAGAACGCGGCAGCCCGACGCCAGAGTGGAAACGATCCGTTTGCCCCGGGCGCATCCCAGGCGCAGAAGCGGGAAGAGAACGAGTTTCAACAGGCGGCAGATGGGGCGGCGGTCATCTCTCAGCCAGTCCCATAAAATCCAAGCCAGCGTGTGGTAAAGCGTGTGAACCGGCTCCGCCCGTTCAACTTTGAAACCGTGTTCCGCGGCCAATTTTTTTAAACCGTCCAAAGTCCAGCGCTGGAAATCGCCCGGGCATTTGTGTTCGGGCTGGAGAAAAGGCGCGCAAAGGTAGAGGCATCCGCCGGGTTTGAGGATGCGGTTGAATTCGTTCATGGCTTCGCCCGGATTCGGGACATGCTCGAGAACGGCGTTGCAGATCACGGCGTCGAAAAAGGCATCCTCAACCGGAATTTCGTGAATGGGGCCCGTGAAGTCGAGATTTTTGCCGTATTCGGCATCAGGCCCGTAAGCTAAATCCTGGTTGTAGAGACGGCCATCCACGAGGGATGAGATGTCCCTGCCGCCCGAGCCGGCGTTGAGGACCTTGCCTTTGAAAAATTGCCGGAACCCCCCCATTTCCTCTTCCAATGGCGGCCAGGCGCGCGGATCCCGGTAAATGTCCTTTAATTTGGCGAACATGCTCGAAATAAAAATGCTGGCCGAAACAAGCCGCCGATGGCAAGGTTGAAACCTGCGGCCTGGGCCCGCGCCGTCAGCCGGAGGTGAAACCGCCGAACAGTCTTTCCACAGTGTCATCCCAAGAGAAACGGGCCGCCCATTTCCGTCCGGCATCTCCCATTTGCCGCCGCTTGGCGGGATTGTTGATGAGGCCCGTCAAAGCTTCGGTTAAAGCCCGGCGGTCTCCGGGCGCGGCCAGCAATCCGGTTTCGCCGTGCGCCACGGCTTCCGGCACGCCGCCTGTCCGGTGGGCGATGACGGGCAGGCCGTGCCGGGCCGCTTCAAGATAAACCAGGCCGAAGCCTTCCACGCCCCCGTTTAAAAACAGGCTGGTCATGGCGAAGATGTCAGCCCGCTGATACACGGCCCCCAACTGGCCGTCTTCCACCGCTCCTAAATATTCCAATGACAGTTTTTTTTTCTCCGCGAAGGCTTGAAGACGGCGGAAGTAACGGGGGTTTGAAACTTCACCCGCCATGCGGCAAACAACCTTTTCCCGCGTTTCCGGCGGCAACGCCGCCAGGGTTTCCATCAGGTAAAGCTGGCCTTTGCGGGGGTGAATCCGGGCCACTGTCAAAATGGCGGTTTTGCCGTCTGCCGCCGGTGAGGGTTCCCGCGGAGGAGGAGCGGGCAGCCCGCCGCGGACCGCGCCGCGAGCCACGACCACTTTATCCCCGAGGCCGGGATGAAGCTCCAGCAGCCGCTTCCGGTTGTATTGCGACACGACGCCGACGCGGGCCGCCCGGCGCAAGAGCCGGCGGAATAAATAACGGCGGTAAAAAAGCCGACTCAGGCGCTCGATCTCGCTGCCGTGCAAGACCACAATGATTTTTTTCGGCCGGGGAAAGGGAAGGCATTGCAGATACATCCATGTCCGGAGCGGCCCCGGTTCCGGCAAGCAAAGGGCTGCGTCCCGCCATTGCGCGCGGAGTGAATAAAGACAGCGCGCCAGCCGCAAGCGGTCAGGCCAGCCCTGGCGGCCTCTTAACGGCAAACTCCTGACGGGAAAAGGGAAAGTGTCCGGAACAAGCCGCGGGTGCCGCGGCGCCCATACTTCGACGGGAAGTCCTTTCAAATACGCGCCGCGGGCGATTTCGCCCGTGTAAACGGCGATGCCGCCTTTCGCGGGGTAAAACTCGTGCGTTAAAATGATTATTTTCTCCGGTTCCGCCACGGTTCTTTTTCCTTTATTCCCCAAAATAAGTGATTTAGTGTCATAAG
>CAZYUX010000011.1:0-23020 GCA_964650745.1 uncultured Puniceicoccaceae bacterium | reverse complement strand
CGGGGCGCGGGTGGCCATCCGGCTGGCCGGGGTGGCGGGCCGGGGCATGGCGTGGGGGGCGCTGACGGCCGGGCTGCTGCTGCTGGCCGCGGAACGGGCGTGGACGGCGGGGCAATATTTCCTTGGCGCGTCCGAAGCGCGCTGGGCGGCGGAAATCGCGGGCCTCGGGGCCTCCGCTTTCCTGGCGGGCGGGCTCGTGTTGCTGTCGCCCTGCCTGCGTTATTTCCAGGAGAATAAAAGGAAACTGCGGGAAAGGGAAGAGCAGTTCCGCAAAATCGCCGACAGTTCCTACGACTGGCAAATCTGGGCCAGTCCCGAAGGCAAGCTGTTATGGAGCAATCCAGCCGTGCGGCGCATCACCGGCTACACAGTGGAAGAAATCATGGCGATTGAGGGCTTCTTGGATTTTCTGGCGCCGGAGTCCGAAAAGGAAAAGAGCAAGGATTTGACCAGCCGGGCCCTCAGCGGAACGGAAAGCAGCGATGAAACCATCCGGATCAGGCGCAAGGACGGCAGCCTCATTTGGGTTTCCATTTCCTGGCAGCCCATCAGCGACACCGCGGGAGAATTCAACGGCTGCCGCGCCAGCATCCGCGACATCACCAAACGCAAGCGGCTGGAGGAGGAACTGCGGCAGGCCAAGGAAACGGCGGAAGCCGCCAGCCGGGCCAAAAGCGAGTTTCTCAGCAACATGTCCCACGAAATCCGGACCCCGATGAATTCTCTGCTCGGTTTCGCGGAGCTGCTTAACGGAGAACTCCAGTCCAGGCGGCACCAGAGCTACCTCCACTCCATCCTGAATAGCGGGCGGGTGCTGCTGGCTCTCATCAACGACATCCTGGATTTGGCCAAGATCGAGGTGGGCCGCCTGCACCTGGAATACACCCCGTGCGACATTCGGCACCTGGCGGCGGACCTCGTCGGCGTTTTCAGCTCCGCCGTGAAGGAAAAGGGGCTGCGGCTCGATATTGAAGTGGAAGAGCGGCTGCCCAGCCACTTGCTGGTGGACGAAACCCGGCTGCGGCAGGTTCTTTTTAACCTGCTTGGCAACGCCGTCAAGTTCACCCGTGAAGGCTTCGTCAAGCTCCGGGTGGTGATTGACCAGTGGGAACAGAACGGGGGGCGGCTGGGTGTTTCCTTTATCGTCGAGGACACGGGAGAAGGCATTCCGGAGGAAGAACAAGACCTGGTCTTCGAGGCTTTCGTCCAGCAGGGGAAACACGACTACCGGCATTACGGAGGCACCGGCTTGGGGCTGGCCATCACCAGCCGCTTGGTCGAGATGATGGGCGGGTGCCTCTCGCTGGCAAGCCGGCCGGACCACGGGAGCATTTTCATCGTCACCATCGAAACGGCTGAGACTTCCGCCGAATCCGTCTTCGCCATGGGCAAACCGGGGCCGTCGGATGCGCCGCCCCGGTTCCAGCCCGCCGACATTCTGCTGGTGGATGACAACCAGAGCAACCGCAAACTCTTCCGCGAGTATTTGAAGAACACCCCCTTGCGGTTAGCCGAGGCTGAAACCGGAGAAGACGCTTTGCGCCAGATTTCCCTGAAAACGCCGGAGTTTATCCTCCTGGATTTGATTCTGCCCGACATGAGCGGGGAGGAAGTGGCGCGCCGGCTGCGGGCCAACCCCGCCACCGCCGCCATTCCGATGGCCATAATCAGCGCCTCCACCAGCCGCCGCGTGGCAGACCTGTCCCGGGAATACGCAATGGTGGGATACTTGACCAAACCCGTCAGCCACAGGCAGTTTATGGAGCAATTACTGCGGGCTCTGCCGCACAAGGTCGTGAAGCCGCCGGACCGCGAAACCGCGGACAAGATCCATCAGACCGCGCCGCCGTGGCCGGAAAATTTCACCTTGACCGCTGAAGCCCGCGGCCGCCTGCCCGAAGCTCTCGATGTCATGGAATCAGAACTCTCGCCATGCTGGGACAACCTCCAGAAAAAACGGCTCGTGGGTGAAATCGGGCAGTTCGCCCGGCGCTTGCAAACGCTGGGAGAGGATTTTGATTTGCCCCCCGTCCGGCAGCTGGCCGGCCGCCTCGCCGAGGCCGTGGAAACTTTTGACGTCGGAGAAATAAAAAAAGCTTTGGCCCGCTATCCCAAACTGGCGGAAGAGCTGAAAAAACTCTTATAAGCCTGCGGCTTCACCGTATGAAAGAAGAAAAAAACCATCCGGTCATCCTCATCGTGGACGACGATTCGGAGAACCTGAAAGTGCTGGGCAACCTGCTGCGGCCGCACGAATACCAGCTGGCTTTCGCCACCAACGGCGAGGAGGCTGTCGAGACCGCCCGCGAAAGCCAGCCAGACCTTATCCTGCTCGACGTGATGATGCCGGGGATGGACGGTTACGAGGTGGCCTGCCAGCTCCAGGAAAACGAAAACACGAGCAACATTCCGGTCATTTTCCTGACAGCCAAAACTTCGCCCGAGGACGTGGTTTCCGGCTTCATCACCGGCGGGGTGGACTACATCACCAAACCGTTCTATCCCCCGGAATTGGTGGCCCGCGTGCAAACCCACTTGCAGCTGCGCCAGGCCAAGCGGGAGCTGTGGCAATTGAACAACGAGCTCATGCACGTGAATAACCACCTGAACGAGCTCAATAAAAACCAAAAGCGGTTTTTCCTTATTCTGGCCCACGACCTGAAGACGCAGGTGGGCGCCAGCCTGTCCCTGCAAAATCTGCTTAAGGAAACCATGGGCAAAATGAGCCAGGAAGAATTAACCGAAAATATCGGCGCCATCCAGCAACACCTCAACCGCAATTTCGTCTTTTTGGAAAACCTGCTCGAGTGGGGGCGCATCCAGATGGAGCAGGTGGCCTTTTGCCCGCGGGAATTTTCCGCTTATGAATGCGTGGGCGGCATCATGGAAATCAGCCGGCCCGATGCCGACCACAAGGAAGTGACGCTGGAAAACCGCGTTTCCAAAGACCTGCGGCTGTACGGAGACTGGGACATGGTTTCCACACTCGTGCGCAATCTGCTGAACAACGCCCTCAAGTTCACCGCCGCCGGCGGGCGCATTACCGTGCTGGCCCGGCAAACGGACGACGGCGCGGAGGTCACGGTGGCGGACACAGGTGTGGGCATTCCTCCAAAAGTCAAAGACAAGCTCTTCAAGCTGGACGAAAAAGTCACCCGCCCCGGCACCGCCAAGGAAATCGGCAGCGGCTTCGGGTTGAAACTTTGCCGGGCCATGGCGGAAAAACACGGCGGAAAAATCTGGGTGGAAAGCGAAGAAGGCCAGGGCTCCCGTTTTTATTTCACCCTTCCGGCCAAGCCATCCCCTTGAGACGGTCCGCCGGGCGCGGGAGGCGCCGGTTTTGCTTTGCATTTGCGGATAAATTCGGGCAGCGTTTGCGCGGAAGCTTGCCATGAGCATTTTAAAACCCGCGTTGGAAAACATCGCGGAGCGGGTTGCCGCTTCGCGTGGAGGGCGCCTGGTTCCAAACGCCTTGGCGCCTTTTCTGCCTGTCTCGCTGTCCATGATGGAAAAGCACCTGGACGAAATGGTGGACCATTCAGTGGTCTTCCCCTCCCGGCATGACGGTTATAAAACGTATGAGTTTTCGGAACTTCTCGGCAGCGAGCCCAAACCCGTCCATAACGGCCTGTGCGCTTATTGCGGGAAAGACAATCCGGCGGAGGAGGGAGAATCCTTGTTGTGTCCCGAGTGCCGGGAAAAACTCGGCAAAGAACTGCTGGAACTGGCTGAAACCAACGCCTGGCCCGCGAAGGCCGTTTGGCAGCACGAGCTGCTTTACATCACCTCCATGACGGAGGGGCTGGTGCGCATCGCCGACGTGGCGGGGCGCTCGCGGCTGACTTTGAACCAAGTCAAACAGCGGCTGGCGGACTTGGCCAAGCGCGGCGCGGCCCGGCAGGACATGGATTTCGGAAACGGCACGGCATCATACGCTTTCCCCCCGCTGCGCTACCCGCGCAAGGCCTACCTGCGCCATGACGCTTTTATCCGGCGCCATCCATCCTCCCTCAAGGACGAATGGGAAGTGAAGATCATGAAATCATTCGCGGCCTTGATAATCATAGCCGTTATTTGTTTTGGCGCGGCATTCGCGGCACGTTTGCCTTTTCCGATTATTCTCATCATGGGAGCATTGGCGGGAGCCATCGCCGTCTGGCGCATTTGCCGCCACAAGACCCCGGCCGTCCCGGAACGCATCGCCCGCGAATAAACCGTCCCTCTTTCCCGTCTTTGCGACCAACCGCTAATCAAAACAGGAGAAACCCGAAAACATGGCCCGATCCAACATCAACATCTACAAGTTTCCTCAAATGGACATGCTGCGGTATTTCCGCGGCAGCATCATCCTCTTCCTGGCCGCTCTGCTGCTGATTGTCATGACGCTTCTGGTCACCGTCCGCATCCAGCGCGTGGGGGGCACGGAAGTCGGGGTCAAAATCAACAATCTCTCCGGCGACATCACCGTCATCACCAGTTCGGGGACTCAAATCTACAACGGCCTGCTCAACAGCTTCCACCTGCTCGACGCCACAGTCCAGCGGCTGGAGATGACGGCCGACGCTTCCCGGGGCGACCGCCCGAAACGGGACGACTTGCGCATCAAGACAATTGACGGCAGTGACGTGTTTCTGGATCTGACTATCAACTACCAGATGCGCAAGGACATGGTGGAGATGGTCGTCAAAACCTCGGGGCTGGGCGACATTTATAAAATCAAGTGGGTGCGCGACTACGCCCGGTCGATCTGCCGCACCGTTTTTGGTGAAATGACCACGGAGGAGTTCTACGACGCCGGCGTCCGCAATGCAAAGGCGCTGGAAGCCGAGCAGGAACTCAACGAGCTGCTTCTGCCCTACGGCATCGAGGTGACGAAGGTCATCGCCGAGAAGTTCCGCTTCCATCAGGAGTACGAGGAGAAAATCCGGGCCAAAAAGCTGGCCGACCAGGAAGTCGAGGAACAAATCTCGAAGGCCAACGCGGCCAGGCAGGACCAGATTTTCCGCACCGTCGAGGCCACGAAAAAGAAAGAGGTGTTTCTGGCCTCTTACGCGGGCGAGATGAAACAGCTCATCGTCGAGGCCGAAGCCCGGGCGGAAAAAGCCGTCAAGGAAGCCGAAGCCTACGCCATCCAAACCCGCCTCGGCGCCGACGCCCAGTTCTACGAAAAAGAAAAAAACGCCCAGGCTGTCCTCGCCACTAAAAAAGCCGAAGCCGAAGGCATGGAAAGGATGGCCCAGGCGCTCGAAGGCAAAGGGGGAGTCAACCTGGTCAAACTCGAGTACGCCAAACGGCTCAAGGAGATGAGCGTGAGCGGCCAGCCCTATACCATCAGCGGCCAGACGGAGCGCTTCTCCCACGTCGAGGAAGGGGCCGCCGCCAAAGAACGCAAAACGCCGCCCAAACCCCGCCAGTAAACCGCCAGATTTAACTTCAACCGGAGAAAAAACATGAAAATCATCAACCTGTTAGCCGCTCTGATCATCTTCCTGGTCATGCTCGCGTTTCTGACGTTCAACATGCTGTTGATCCGCGTCGAAGTCGGGGAAGTCGGCGTGCGCACCATCCAATACGCCATTCTCGGCGAAAAAGGGGTCGAGAAAAAAGACTTCGGCCCAGGCTGGCACCGCAACCTGCCTTTGCTTGACACTTGGAATATTTTCGACGCCACCGTCCAGACCACTGAGTTCACCACCTCTGAGGAGCGGGAAATGGAACAGACCCGCCAAATCAACATCTTCAGCAAATCGCAATACACTATGGCTGAAAAAGCTTACAAAAGCATGCCCGCCACCGGGCCGGAGCGCATCGAGCTGAAGTCCAAGGACGGCTACACGGTGCGGCTGGATGTCACCGTGAAGTTCCGCATCGCCCCCGGCAAGGTGCACGAGCTTTACAAGCAGTTCAACACGGAAGTGCGCTATAAGGGCATCGTCCGCGACCAGGTCCAAAACACCCTGCGCAACGTCTTCGGCGGCATGCGCACGGAGGAGTTCTACAACCCCATGGTCCGCCGGGAAAAAACAAACGAAGCCTTCGCCGATTTGGAGAAGGATTTGAAGTCCAGCCACGTCGAGCTTATCAGCATCCTCGTGCGCGAGATCACGTTCGATCCCTCTTACGAGCGCAAAATCCTCGACAAGAAACTGGCCGACCAGGATGTCGAGCTGAATAAGTCCCGCGCCGTCGCGGAGGAGAAGAAAGGTTTGACGAATAAAATCATCGCCGAGACCGAGGCCAAAGTCCATGTCATCGAGGAGGAAAAGAACGCCGAAAAACTCAAAATGAAGGCCGAAACGGACAAGCAAATCGCCCAAATCCGGGCCGACGCCCGCCTCCAAGTCGCCAAACTCCAGGCCGATGCCGACCTTTACGCCGCCGGAAAGATCGCCCAGGGCACATTGCTCGAAAAAGAAGCCGAAGCCGAAGGAGAACGCCTCAAGGCCGCGGCCCTTAAAGGCTCCGGCGGCGCAAACCTCGTCGCCATCCAGGCCGCCAGCCTCCTCAACCTTCAAAAGATGAACGTCTCGACGCTCCAGACCGACTTCCTCGACGTCGAACACATGGTCCAGAAACTCGGCGCGCAGGAGTAATGTAAATGCCTTTCCGCCTCCGTTTCCGGCCGGGTTTTGAAATCCTTGTCGCCGCCCCGCCGAAAAACGATTCGGCGGCGGCTACGGCTCACAATCAAAGGCTCGCGCCTGGTGCGGCGTCCGCCCGCGCACTTGGGAGGGGTGGGAGCAAGGCCTCATCAGGACGTCCGCGAAAATCTTTATACCCTCTCCGTCAAACGCTTCGGAGCTTGGTACCCGGCCGGGGACTCGAACCCCGAACCAATTGATTAAGAGTCAACTGCTCTGCCAATTGAGCTAGCCGGGCGGAAAATGCTTAGCGGAACGATTTTTGCGGGCGGAAAGGAAAAGTCAAACCGGGAGTTGGGAAATTTTATTTTATGAAGGTTGTGAGACCGGGCGGGAAAGGCTGTAAAGGGCGTATCCGGAGCGCAGGTTGGGCAGAAGCCGCAACGGTGTTTCCCAGTCGCCCGCAAGGTAAATCCGGCGTTCGACGCGGATGTTTTGCCGGCCGCAAAACTTCTCGAAGTCACGGATGGCCACGGGGTTGACGGGCGGGCTTTGGTCCCAGCTGTCAGGATAAACATCGTTGCGCACCCGGCTGCCGCGCCAAGCCAGGCTGGCGCGGTTGAGCCAGTAGCCGAAATTGACGAAGCCAACCGCCAGCCGCCGCCCGGCCCGCAGGGCTTCCAGGATGACGTGACGTGGGCGCGCCAGTTCCTGGACGGTGCGCGAGCAGACGATCCAGTCGAAAAAACGGTCCGGAAATTCGGCCAGGACTTTTTCCGCGTCGCCCTGGTATGCGGGGACGCCGCGTTTGACGCAGCCGAGGATTTTACGGTTGTCCACATCCACGCCGATGCCTTGAATGTTTTTGGTCCGGGCGAGGTGTTCGAGAAGGATGCCGCGGCCGCAGCCCAGATCGAGAACGCGGCTGCCCGGCTCGATCCATCCGCTGATAATTTGCAGGTCGGTCTCACGTTTAATCTGGGTGCGGGGAATGCTCATGGCTTCATTGTCCGGTTTGACGGCACTGGCGGATGACTTCGCGGGCGGCGCGCATGTTGAGCAGGGCGTCATGGCCGTCGGCGATGAAGCGATGGGGCGGCTCTATTCCGAGGATAATCTGGAAGAACTGGCGGTAGGTTTCATCCCATGCCTTTTCCGAGGAAAGGTTTTCCGTCCATTGGTTCTCCCCGGAGATGACGCGCATGGCGGACGAATGACCGCCGCCTCCTAAGTCTTCCAACCGGCAGGCAATCACGCCGTTCCCGCCGGCCATGCGGTAACTCTGCTCATAGACGGGCCGTTCCGCCGCCGTATAGCCCCAGATGGCGCTCTCCTCGACGGAGACGAGGACGCCATTGCTCATGCGGGCGTGCATGATGATGTGGTCGGGATAGCGGTTGCCTGCCTCGACGATCGTCCCGATAGCGGATATTTTTTCGTAATCGGCACCGGACAGGTAGCGGGCAAGATCGAGGTCGTGGACGCCGCAATCGAGTGTTCCCAAATTTTCGAGGGCGCGGCGGCGGCGGTTGCCGCGCTCTTTTTGGTCGCGCCGCCCGTGGTAGTCCCACATGTTTTCGATGTGGACGGCCCGGAGCTTGCCGATGGCGCCCTCGCGCACAAGCTCCATCATGCGCTGCACGGAGGTTTTTCCCCGGTAAACGAAAGCCGCGCCAACGAATAGTCCGGCTTCATCCATCAGCCGCACCAGTTCTTCGGCTTGTTCGACGGTGCCGGTCAGGGGCTTTTCGCAAAGGGCATGGAGGCCGCGGGCGGCGGCGGCGCGGATGAGATCGAGTTTGACGCCCGGATGGGTGGGCAGGGCCACGGCGTCGAGCTCCACCTTGTCCGCCATTTCTTCGAGGGAGGCGAAGCAGGGGCGGTCATACTTGCGGGCCTGCTTTTCACGCCGTTCCTTGTCGGGGTCGGCGAAAGCCGCCAGTTCGGCTTCCGGCAGGCGGCGGATGGCGGGAATGTGCCCGTAGTCCGCCACCACCCCGCACCCAGCGACGCCGATGCGGACGGGCGGTTGCCGGACAAATTTTAAAGGGCGGGCCATGTTTTATGAACGCGCGAATTAATTTCTCCTCACCGAAAAGTCTTTTTCACAAACCGCAGACCCTGGCGGAGGAATTCCTTTTCCGAGGGATAGAAAGGGCGCCAGCAGGAGACCGCTTTGCGGATGGCCTGATTGGTCTGGGCGAAGCTCTCGAGAACACACCAGCCGTCATATTTTGATTTTCGCAAGGCCTTGGCGGTTTTTTTCCAGCGGACCTGGCCGGTGCCGGCGGTTCCGCGGTCGTTTTCGGAGGCGTGGAAATGGCTCAGCATCCCGGCCTCCGCCGCCGCGCGAACGGCCTTCGCGGTGTCTTTCTCTTCGATATGCATGTGAAAGGTATCCAGAAGCAATCCCGCGCTGGGGCTGTTGAGCTTTTGGCAAAAGTCAATACCGTCTCCGATGGTGTTCAGAAAGTTGGTCTCGAAGCGGTTGAGCGGCTCGAAGGCCAGGATTACTCCGGCTTCTTCCGCTTCCGGCAGGATGTCGCGCAAAGCCTTGACGGTTTCGCTCCTTTGCCGGGACAAAGGCAGGGAATCGTCCACGTCGCCCACCGGCTTGTAAAGGGGACCGCAGAAAACCGTCACGCCCAGGTCACGCAAAATCTTGATGCTATCGCGCAGGTAACGGGCGGCCGCCTGGCGGGGGGCTTTGGCTTTGCCATAGAAACGGGAGTCCGGCGGCAACGCGCCGGAGGCGGTCAGCCCGAGCCGGTGTTTCTCCGCCGCGCGGCGGACGCGCTCCACGGGAAAGGAGCCGGGGTCGAAAAGCGGCAGCTCGGCCCCGTCGAAGCCCAGCTCTTTAATCAAAGGGAAACGCCTCAATACGCCCGGCGTGATCTGGTCGCTGAAAAGCAGGAGGTTTGCGCTGTATTTCATGGCATCAACAAGGTTCGAGCCGCATCATTGCGAACGAAGGGCCGGGGGCAACTCAAATCCAATCGGCTTGACGGGGGCGGGGATTCAGGGGCAATATGGTTTCATCGCGATCAACATCCATCATCCCAACAGGAGGACACATCCATGCCCGGCGTAGGAAAGCTGCTCAAGCAAGCCCAGAAAATGCAGAAGAAGATGCAGGAGATGCAGGAGACTTTGGCTCAGCAGGAGTGGGAGGTGTCGAGCGGAGGCGGGGCCGTCAAGGTCAAAGTCAACGGCGCGCAGGAGATCTTGGGCATTCAATTCGATCCCGAGTTTCTCAAAGAGGAGAAAAGCTTCGTGGAGGAAACCGTGCTGGCGGCGGTGCAGGAAGCGTTGGCCAAGGCCAAGACCGTCAACGAAGAAGAGATGGGGCGCGTCACCGGGGGGATGAACATTCCCGGACTGATGTGAGCGCGGCCGAACAATTCTCATGACACCGGCGTTTGAAAACCTGCAAAAAGCCCTGAAGGGACTGCCGGGGCTGGGCTACCGTTCCGCGGAGCGAATCGCTCTGCACCTGCTCTTTGAAAAGCCGGAGCGGCTGCCCGCCCTCGTCGGGGCGCTGCGGGAGGCGCAAAGCCGGGTGCACCGTTGCGGGACATGCGGAAACATCAGCGAAAGCGAAGTCTGCGGCATTTGCGCTAATCCAAAACGTGACCGGTCGCAAATCTGCGTCGTCGAACAAGCGCCGGACGTGGCGGCTTTCGAGCGGGCGGGAGTATTCCGGGGCCTTTACCACGTGCTGCATGGCAAGCTTTCCCCTTTGCGCAAAGTCGGCCCCGAAAATCTGCATCTGAACGCTTTGAAAAGACGCCTGGAGAAAGGCGAAGCGAAAGAGATCATCCTGGCGCTGAGCAACGACATCGAGGGCGAAACCACCTGCCATTACATTCGCGAGCATGTCATCGGGAACCTGCCGGCGCAGGTGACGCGCATCGGGTTTGGCCTGCCCAGCGGGGGAGGGGTTATGTTTGCGGACGAAGCCACCCTGAAAAGCGCGCTCAAGGGCCGCCGCGACTATACATAAAGATCAGCTGATGTAGCGCTGGACGATGGGGATGCGTCGTCCGGCGCCAAAAGCCAGCGGGGTGATTTTCAAGCCGGGCGGCGCCTGCTTGCGCTTGTATTCGTTCAGGTCCACCAAGCGCGCCATTTCATGGACAACCGCTTCGTCGTAACCGGCTTGCGCGATTTCCCTGCGGGAGAGGCCTTCCTCGACATACATGCGCAGGATGGGATCGAGGACGTCATAGGGAGGCAAGGCGTCGGCGTCTGTCTGGCCGGGGCGCAATTCGGCGGAAGGCGGCTTGCGGATGGTGTTCCATGGAATCACTTCGCGTTCGCGGTTGAACCATTCGGCCAGCTCGTAAACTTTGGTTTTTGGAAGGTCGGATATGACGGCCAGTCCTCCCGCCATGTCCCCGTACAGGGTGCAGTAGCCCACCGCCAGTTCGCTTTTATTGCCTGTGGACAGGAGGAGGCGGCCAAATTTGTTCGAGACCGCCATGAGCAGCATTCCCCGGGCGCGGGCCTGGATGTTTTCCTCGGTCACGTCCGTTTCGCGCCCCTCGAAAAGCTCCGCCAGGGCGCCTTCGGCGGCGCTGACGATCTCCTTGACCGGCAGCGTATGGTATTCCACTCCAAGATTGAGGGCCAGGGCGGCGGCGTCATCCCGGCTGTGCGGGGTGGAGATAGCGGAAGGCAGGCTGACACCCATGATGTTTTCAGGGCCCAGGGCGTCCGCCGCCAGCGCGGCCGTCACGGCGGAATCCACTCCGCCGCTCAGCCCCAGCACGGCCTTGGAAAAACCGCTTTTGCGGGCGTAATCGCGCAGGCCAAGGACGAGCGCGGCATGAATGTCGGCGATGCCGTCCTCCCCCCCGGCGGCCTGGGCGCGGCCAGGCCGCTCCGTGTCAATGATCCGCTCGTCTTCTTTGAATTTAGCCAGTTCGGCCATGAGGCGCCCTTGGGCGTCCGCCGCCATGCTGTGGCCGTCGAAAATCAGCTCGTCATTGCCCCCTGCGGCGTTGCAATAGAGCGCGGGGCAGCCGCACTGCCTGGCCGCCCGCGCCACGATCTCCCGCCGGAACCGGGTTTTGCCGTAGTGCCAGGGGCTTGCCGACAGGTTTACTAACAAATCCAGATTAGCCGCGGCCAAGTCCTCCACCGGATCACGGTGGTAACGGCGGCTCGTTTCGATTCCCGGGCCGGTCCAGATATCCTCGCATAATGTCACGCCGACGCGCAGACCCCGGTGTCCGGCGACGAAAACTTCATCCCCCGGCTCGAAATAACGGTTTTCGTCAAACACGTCGTAAGCGGGCAGGAGGATTTTGCGGGCGGCGCGCAAGACCTTGCCTTCCTGGCACCAGGCGGCGGCGTTGAAAAAATGAAGCCCCTTGCGGGAGGGATTGGGTTCCGCGAAACCGGCGAGAAGCGGGACGGGGCCGGTTTCCCGCGCAATCATCTCTAATGAGTCCAGGTTGTCCGGAACGAAAGCTGACTTGAAGAGCAAATCCCGCGGGGGATACCCGCAAACCGCCAGTTCCGGGAACAGCGCCATCTGCGCCCCTTGCCGGACGAGGCGGTTGTACGCGCCGAGAATTAGTCGGCGGTTGCCGGCCATGTCCCCGGCGATGGGATTGATCTGCGCCAAACCGATCTTCATGGCTTATTTCCGGTTTGCCATTTTCAAGCGGCTTCCTTGGTATGGATTTTTAGCATTCATATCAACGGTTAATCGGGCGATGAAAAACATAAAATATCTTGGCTGGACGGTAATTTTGGCGGGCCCGGCACTCGCGGCGGCCGGCGAAAGCGTTGTGCTGACTTTGGAGAAAACGCTGGACATGGCGGAGCGGCGCAACCGGCAGGCGCATATCCTGCGCGGCCAAGTGGAAGACGCCCGCGAGGCGGCGCGCCAGGCCCGCGCCAGGCTGCTGCCCAATATCGGCCTCTCCAGCAGCCAGAGCCGCATCCAGACTGCGGGCGGCGCAATGAGCGGAGCCGGCGGGGAGACGGCGGCACTCCGCCCCGCCCCATTTGACGCCTGGGAAGGCAAGGTGACCGCCTCAATGCCCGTTATAGCCCCCAAGACGTTTGCCGACTGGCGCGTTTCAAAACAGACACACGAGGCGGCCCGGCTCGATTACGAAACACAGTTGCAGGAAATTCTGGCCGCCGCCGCCCGGCTCTTCTTTACGCACTTGCGCAACGGAGATAAACTGGCGGTGATTGACGCCAACATCGAGCGCGACCGAGTTCTGCTGGACTTGGCCCGCAACCAAGTCCGCGCCGGCGTGGCCACGCCTATTGATGAAACCCGCGCCGAAGTCCGGCTGGCCGCGGACGAAAAATTCCGGCTGCAACAGGAGACGATGCTGCTGCAAAGCGCTCTCGATCTGAAACGGATTCTCGACATGGATTTGGACTCGGATTTGCGGCTGGTTAAAATCGCCGATGAAGACGAGAATTGGATCAACCGGGATCCGCTGCCGCTGGAAACCCTCCTGAACCAGCGCCCCGACTACCTTAAGGCCAAAAAAGAATTGGCGCGCAACCGGATGGCGCGCCGGGCCGCGGACTGGGAGCGGCTTCCCGTCATCAGCTTTTTCGGCGAATGGGGATACGAAAGCGAAAGCGCCTTTGACGGCGATGAAGAAGAAGCTTGGATGGCAGGGGTCTCCTTAAGCGTGCCCATCTTCGAAGGTTTCCGCATCCATGCCAGCCGGCGCCGGGCCGGTCTTTTAATCCGCATCCAGGAACATGCTCTTGAAAGCCTCGAACTGGAGGCAAGCGCCGATTACCGGCTGGCCCGCCATGATGTCGCGTCCCGCTTCAAGCAAATCCAGATTTCCCGCAAAAAAGTCACATTAAGCGAAAAGGAACTGGATCTGGCCCGCACTCGTTTCCAGGAGGGCGTGGCGGACAACAGCGACGTGGTAATGGCCCAAGCCAGCCTGGCGGAGGCGCATGACGATCTGGTGGAGTCCATTTACCAGTACCACCTCAGCCGCCTGAACCACGCCAAGGCCCGGGGCGACGCGCGGTTGCTCTTGCGGGAAGAATAGCGGGCGAATGTTTTCGCGGCCCGGGGGAAGAACCGAAAAGCGGCGCCCGGTTTCTCAATCGGGTTGGATTTGCGCTGGCTGAACAGCCTGGGTTGAGTCTTGGGGGGAGTTGGCGAGAAGGTTTTGGATTGCGGCGGCGGCCTTGGCGGCGGCAAGGCTGAGGCCGCTTTGCAAGGGGGCAGGGGAAGCCAGGGCCGCGATGATGTCCGGGCGGTCCTCTGCCGGCGCTTTCTCTATCAAATCCAAGGGAAGCGTGAAAGTGTCGAGCCATGCGGCGGCTTCCGCGAGGCGCGTCCGTTCTTCCAGCCGCTCGCCGGCGGCAAGGTCCGGAATGGCGGCGGCTTTTTCCAGCAAAGGCAGGCCTTTTTCACGCAGACCGAGGCGTCCGCATAAAGCCGCGGCCCGGGTCAGAAAATCGAACCGTTCCCGCGGCGCGACGATGGCGGCTTCCGTTTCCAGCGCGCGGGTCAAAGATTGCCGCGCTTTTTCGTCATGGCCAAGCCATTCGTAAAGGTCCGCGTTTTTCAGAAGGTAAAGAGCTCTTTTCTCGGCGCTTTGAATTTGCCGGGGGATGTTTTCCTGGTGTTTCATCACTTTGTACATATCTTCCCGCCAGCCCATTTGCCGGAAAACTTCGGCGTAGGCTTGCAGCAGGCGCCCGCGCAGGAGGGGATGGGTGAGACGGTCAGTCTTGCGGTTCGGCTTGTCCAGCATATCCCTGGTTTTCAGCGCGTGAACGATTTCCATGGCGATGGGCGGGCAGGAGGAGCCGGTGGGGGTGCGGTAAACCAGTTCGGCGATGCGGAAAGCGGTCTCGAACGCCTCCTGGCGGACAGCCTCGCGCGCCAGGATCAGAAGGGCGCTTTCGCGGGCTTCCGGGGGGTTCAGTGAATGGGCCAGCTGGATGGCGTTGTCAACGTCGCCCTTGATAAATTCGGTGCGGATGTTCTCCTCGACAATGCGCGGGTAGGCGGGATGGTCCTGCAAGTGGTGGTTCAGCTTTTCCGCGGTTTTGAATTGTTTGAATCCCTTGGCGGCTTCCCCCGCGAGAAAAGATGTCTGGGCCTGGCCAATGTAAGCCAGGACTCTGATGTGGCGTTCGTCTTCCTGCCATTTGTGGCGGCGCAGCAGCTTGTAATTTTCCTCGCGCAAATCCGCCGCTTTTCCCGGATGGCCGGCGAGAATGTGGATACGTGCCGCCATGTCGAGGCTCTGGCTGATGGCGCGCACCTCTTTGGTTTGGCGCGCCGCCGCCAGGGCTTTTTCCCCCGCTTCGGCCGCCAGACCGGTTTTCCCGTCCCGCAAATAATTCCGGGCCGTTTCTTCATACAGGCGCATCCTCAAGGCGGGATCTTGAATTTTTTCTATGAGACCGGCTGCGGTTCCGGCCAGCCCCAGTTTTTTGTATGCGTTGTAGGCGGCCAGCAAAACGCGCCGCCTTCCCCGGGCGCCCGTCGGATCCGTTTCCGTTCCGGAGGGCAAGTCTTCACTTTTCAGGACGGCCTCAAGAATTTTCGCCAGGGCATCATCCCTTTGGCCCAGCTGATACTGGCGGACCGCCACTCGGATTTGCTTGTCCAGCCGGACTTCGGGGGGGCGCGCCAATTCAGCCGCCCGGTAAGCCAGTTCCATGAAACCGGATTTGACCAGCCGCACGGATATTCGCAGCGTGTCTCCATCTGGAACTTCGCCTTTTACGGTTTGGGTTTGATAATCCGGATGGCTCAAGTGGTAGACCACTGGGCCGGGTTTGACCCGGGCCAGCTCCAGGGGGGTCTTGCCCAGAGGGATTTTTCCTAATAGCACTTCCGCTCCGGGCGGATTCGTGGCTACATTGACGGTTCCGGAGGGAAAATTAAAAGAGACTGGCCCTTTCAGGTTTTTGTCCACTTGGGCGGTCAGGGAAAGGTCTTCCCAGGGGGGGTTGACGGCGGTGAATGTGTATTCGCCGGCGGGCAGCGAAGCCTCGATCGGAGCAATGCCCAGGGATTCATCACCCAGGAAAATTTCCGTTTCGGGAAGGTTGCTGGTGAAGGTGAGGGTGACCTCCGGAACGGCCGCAAGAGGCGTTTCGGCATGAGGCGGCGTTTCGTGCTGGATGATGATCTTCCGGTATTCTTCGGGCTGCCTTTGTCCGGCGGCTTGCGGTGCCCCGGAAGGGGTTTTGAGGGGTTGTGCCGTGCTCCACCAAAACCAGGCGATAATACCGAGGAGAATTATAATGACGGCGATGTAGATAAAACTTGACGGGCTCTTTTCCGCCTTGGCCGGCGGCCGGGGCGAAGGTTCCGGGGGAGGCTTTTGCGGGGTGGATGGAGCCGAAGGCTCCAAAGGTTGCCGCGTCTTTTTTTTAACAGCGGTTGCCTCGGGCGGCGGCGGCGGAGGCGGGGCGGGAGGGAGAGCGGGGGTCGATTCCTGTTCAGACGGTGTCTTGGCCGGCTCTTTTTCAGGTTCGGGCGGGGATTCTTGCGGAGCCGGTGTTGGTTTCTCTGCGGGCGGAGAAGGTTGGCCGGGCGGCTTTTTTTCCGGCGGCCGGTTTGTTTCAGCGGCTTCTGTTTCGCGAGTTTTTTCTGTGGCCGCCCGGGTTGCGGGAGCGGGTTCCGCGCCGGTTTCTTTTTCCGCCGGCGTTGGAATGTCTTCTTCAGCGGCGGGCGGCGGCGGTTCGGGCGCTTCCTGTTGTTTGGTTTCTGGCGCGGCGGCGGACGCCGCTTCTTCTTCCGCGCGCGGCATTTTTTTTGGGGGCGCTTCTTCCGGTTCCGGCGGCGGTTCCGCTTGTTCTGTCAAAGTCTCTTTTTCCGGTTCCACAGGCGGAGGCTCTTCTTCCCTGGCGGGAGTTTCCGGTGTTTCGGGAGGCGCTGGCTCTTCCGCCGCGGTTGGTTCAATGGCCTCTGGCGCGGGTTTGACTATGCCGTCAGGCGCCTCCATTATGGGGATTTCGAGGCTCCGGGCAAGGGCGGCGCCGTCCGCCGGGCGTTTGGCGGGGTCTTTGGAGAGGCATGCGGCGACGGTTTGGCTCCACGCGGCGGGGGTCATTTCTTTTCCAATACCGGTAAACTGCCGGGTCTCGGCGGCCGCCGGGGCTTTCTTATTTTCAATGTCGAACGCCAGATTGTCTTTTCCGAAAACAGGAGAGCCGGTAAGCAGTTCGAAGAGTATGGCGCCGGCCGCGTAACAATCATCCTGCGTCCGGGGCGGATCGCCGCGCAGCATTTGCGGGCTGATGTATGGGGTGGAATCCCGCCCCGGTTCGCCGGACAGGGTGGCGTGGATCCGGTCCGCCACACAGCGGGAGATGCCGAAGCCCTCGATTTTGAGCCTGCCGCCGGCTGTGATTTTCAGCAAACCGGGATGCAGGTTCATATGAGGCTGCGAATGCTTCCCGTGAGCGTGAGCCATCGCCTGGCAAAACTGGGAGAGCCAGTCTGCCAGTTGGGAGGGCTCGAAGAAACCGCCCTCCTGTCCTGCCAGCCGTTCAGCCAGCGTTTGGCCTTCCGTGTAATCCTGGATGACGGCGGTGTAGTTGTAATCCCTCTGAAAACCGCGGATACGGGAAATGTTGGGGTGCTCAATCCGGGCGCAACGTTCGGCAACTTCCCGGATTTCCGCGCAGTCCTTTTGGCGGCTCCGGTAAAAATCAGGCAGGAAACGCACGGCGGCTTCCTCTCCCGTCTCCTCGTCAAGAGCCAGCCAAGTGAGAGTTGCCGGCGTTTTGGCCAGGAGCCGCTTCAGCCGGTAACGTTGAAAGACCTTCTGATCTTCCTCCAGGTTCTCATAACTGAGAAATAAATCCACCATACGGGCCATCTGCAAAATTCCGTTTCTTAATTGGCACTTTTCCCGTCATTTATCAACCCTATAACCCGTTTTCTTCGCAAACTTCCGGGAATGACGGGCTTCCGCGGCGGCGCGCGGGTTTCCGCCGATCACGGCTTTCAATTGGATGAAGCTAATTTTCAGCGTGCGCCGCCGGGAAATATATTCCAGTATATGGCGCTCTTAAACCGACATCCGCCGTTATGCCTGAACCAATGAATGCATCCAGTGTCGTCGTGTCATCTCACGGGGGCGGAGGAGCGCGGACGAAGCAGCTGCTGAACAGCTTCATTCTGAAGCATTTCGGCAACCCGCTGCTGGACCGGCTCGATGACAGCGCCGTCCTGTCCGTCCCGGAAACGGAACTGGCCTTGACCACTGACAGTTACGTGGTGGACCCCGTATTTTTTCCGGGAGGCGACATCGGGCGGCTGGCCGTTTGCGGGACGGTCAACGACTTGGCCATGCAGGCCGCCCGGCCCCTGTTCTTCAGCGTGGGATTGATTTTGGAGGAAGGGCTGCCGCTGGACAGATTGGACAGGATTTTAAAATCCATGGCCGGGGTGCTCCGGGAAAACGAAATCCATGTTGTCACCGGCGACACTAAAGTTGTCGGGAACCGGCGGGAAGGCGGAGGCATCTACATCAACACAACAGGTTTGGGGAAACGGCTGCCGGGCGCGGACACGCATATCTCGAATGCCCGGCCCGGCGATGCTGTCATCTTAAGCGGAACGATGGGCGACCACGGCATTGCCGTGATCTGCCATCGCGAGGGTTTGCGTTTGGAAACCGGGCTTGTCAGCGACGTCGCGCCATTGTGGGACATGACGCGCCGTCTGCTGGAGCGATGCCCGGCGGTCCGCGCCCTGCGCGATCCCACCCGCGGTGGTGTGGCCGCCGCGTTGTGCGATATCGCGGAAGCTTCCGGAACCGGCATCCGCATTCAAGAGAGGGCGCTTCCGGTTAAAAAGGAAGTGCGGGGCGCCTGCCAGCTGCTGGGCTTCGATCCGCTCAACGTCGCCAACGAGGGCAAGGCGCTGGCCGTATGCCCGGAAAACGAAGCCGGAACGGCGCTGGCGGCGCTGCGCGGGCATTCTTTGGGGGGGGATGCCGCGGTCATCGGCCAAGTTGTTGAAGAACACGCCTGCATGGTTGTTATGGAAACCGCAGCGGGCGGCGAGCGCATCATCGAGACTCCCGGCGGCGAAGACTTTCCCCGCATCTGTTGACGCAAACGGCGTGGTGTGTGGCGGCTTTCAAAGATGAGTCAGCAAAAATCCGGCAGAAAATCCTTTTGCAAATGCAGCATGTCGTCGAGAAGCTTTTCGGCGCTGGCGATGCTGTTGACGCAGGGGTCGAGCAGAAGCGCTTGCAGGAGGAGCTGTTTCGATTGCGTTCGATAGGCTTCCGTAATCAGCTCGATAATCGTGAATTGCGCGCGGATGACGGCGGCGAAGGGCTCCGGGAGCGGGCCGACTTTCAGCGGGTGTATTCCCCTGGCGTCCACCGTCGCGGGCACCTCGACAGCGCCGCTCCGGGGCAGGTTTTCGATGTAACCGCCGGTATTGAGGACATTGACGGCGGAGCGGAACGATCCCCGGTCCAGCTCGATGTCGCTAATGACCGGCACTGTCAGTTCGCCTGAAGGTTTGAGCAAGGTGTCATCCAGGGGAAGCCGGCCCGACGCGATATCTTCCAGCTCCGCGGTTTCTTCCATGTCCGGCACTTCCGGCTTTAATCCAATCTGGCGGCACTCCGGGCCATAGAGCCATTTCACGCCGTGGTATTCGCTGCCCCATGAAAGGTATTCGCCGGTATGATCGTCCGAGGGAAAAGTGAATATGCCGTAAATCTCCGCTATTTTTCGAAACAGGGGAGGGGCTTTCGGGTCTGCGGCAGCGCAGCGCAGCGCTTCCGGGAGCAACTCCTCGCCCGTTTGCTTGTCCTTGACGCGGAGGATGCAGTAAAAATGGTTCATCCCGGCGGAAATAATTTCAAGCTGTTCCAAAGGACGTTTGAGATACCGGGAAAGGGCGGTCTCGGCGCTGAAGACGCCGTGGCAGAAACCGGCGGCGTTCGCCTTGGTCAGGTGGCGGATGGCGTGCAAGACCTTGGTTTCGGGGTTGGTGAAATTCATTACCAGGGCGTCCGGACAAAGTTCCTCGACATCCCGGCAGACGGGAATGACCAAGTGGAGACTGCGCAACGCGTGGAAGACCGAGCCGGGGCCGCCGTTCTCTCCCAGGCAGTGCCGGAAACCGTAAGACAAGGGCACGCGGAAATCCTGCTCCCAAAGCTCCATCCGTTTCCGGGCCACCGAGACGATAACATAGCCGCTTCCGGGCAGAGCTTCCCGCCGGTCCGCCGCGCTTTCAATTTCAAAGTCCGCGCCAGAGCGCTCCTTAACCCGCCGGGCGAACCGGGTCATCAACTCGAGCGCCCCGGGATTTTCATCCACGAGACAGAAGGTGATTCCCCGTCCGTAAAGCTCCTTGGCCGTGAGAACATCCACGATTTGCCCCCGGCCGAAACTCCGGCTGCCCGCGCCGATCAACACGATTTTCATTTGCTTTCTGGAATAAAGGTTAACCTTGTCTCATCCCGAATTACAGGGATTGCGAGAATACAAAGCAAAAAGCGAATGGGATTTCAAGACTCCATCCGGCTGAAGGCCAGACGGGGCATGATGATCCGCAGGAGAAGCCGTTCCGGAAAAGACAGCCGCAGATAAAAACCCTTGCGCCAAAAAGAGCGGCGGTATTCGGCTTTCATTTTCAAGGGATGTAAAATATTCTCGATAAAAGGCGCGGGCCGGGCCAGGAAGCGCCGTGGCGGTCTCTCCCCAAAAGTATCAGCAAATGAAAGGTTCCCCAATATATCCAATTCTGCTTGAGCCGGCTGCGTCAGCAGGCGCTTCAGGTCAGTCATCACACTTTGCGCGTTGATTTCAGGCGGACTCTCTTTAGCGTTTTCGATGAAGTCCAGAGCGCCTTCTCTCATCGCTTTTATGCCGGGCAAGCATTCGGCAAGCTCATGCTGCTCTTCAAAAACCGGAACGGCATGGCCGTTTTCTAACTGCATCCTAATTAAGCTTTTCTCCGGCGAGGCGAAAAGCAGCTCCGCCAACTCCACGCAATGGCGCAGGATGAAATAGTTGCGCTCCGGCTGGCCGAGATGAAGCAGGCAGCCGCGCAGCCCGTTATGGGGCTCATCAGCCGGCGCGGCCCGTCGGCAAAGGCCCAGGTAAAAGCCTTCGATGCGCAGCCGCGGCTGGCGGGGAAGAAGGATCCGCGCCAGCGACTGTTGCATGGAGGCCCGCCAGCCAATGTCCGCCACACCGAAACATTCCCGCCGGGCGGCTCCTTCTTGATCGAGATAACTCAAATAGGACTCTCTTTCCGAGCGGGCTTGAGAAAGGATGATTTCCCCCAGCGCCTCGAATAATGACCGCAATCCCGCTTTGTCTTTCCTGGAGCGGATTATTTGACCGGGACCGGCCAGGCCCGCTTGGCGGATAAGGCCGCTGTGGGCCGCCGGATCGAGGCCCCAGCGCCGCAAATAATGGGCTGCCGTTAAGCAGGAGGAACCCTCTGAAAGCAGGGCCAGCGCCGGGCCGTCCATTTTTTCAATGGCGGCGAAGTTGAGCGCCCGGCGGGAAGCGTACAGATAAGACGCGGGAACGGCATGAGACCGGCCGGCGGCCAGCAGTTGATAGGCTTGGAGCAGGATGTCGCCTTCGCGGGAGAAAAAATAGATGTGCGGCAGGCGCAAGGCTTCGGCTTCGCGAATAAGCCATGAAACAAAAACATGCAGCGCCGGCCCGGCGAGGCCGCATCCCAAACCGCGCCAAAATTCAAGATCGCGCGGCTTTCCGGCAGCGGGGTTCGTGGCGGCGGCCATGCCTATTGGTGCGCGATGACGAACTCGGGGCGCGGCTCCTGGCGGCGGAAAAGAAAACGCTCCCACGGGGAGAGCTGGGCGTAAAATCCTTTGCGCCAGAACGCCGCCTGGAAGTCGCTCTTCAGCCGCCCGGGAGATATCAGGTAAGTTCCCGGCAGCGCGCGCGCGGCGAATTTCGTTTTCTGATAGATGTCCCCGAATCCGTCGGGGTAATACAAACGCCCCAGCCGCGCGGCTTCCTCCTTGTCCGGATTGGTGAGCAGCTGCTCGACCAGGGGAAAGACCGTCTCTTTTTCCAGGCCGGGGCCGGGCCGGCCCAGCGCCGCCGTGAAATCCCGGATGAACTCCATGCCCCCCTCTTGCAACGTCTCAATGAGGGGCAGGGCATTTTCGTTTTCGTGCTTCTCGTCGTGCCGCAGCATCAGCCGCCCGTCTTTTTTAACGGCTTTCAGGAAGGAGCGTTCCTTTGAGGAAAAGAAGAATTCCAAGACCCCCACGCCGTGGCGGATGGCGCGGTAGTCCTCCTCCGGCCGCCCGAATTCAAGGAGCCAGGAGCGCATCCGCGATTGCCCGGTCATATTTTCCCGGGCCTGGGCATAAGTGCCTGTGTAAAAGCCTTCGATGCGCGGTTCCGGTTGAACCGGCAGCAGGATCCGGCGCAGCGCCTTTTGCATCGAACCGAGCCACCCGATGTCCACCAGCCCGAAGTGGCGAAGACCGGGTAGGCCCTGCGTTTCCAAGTATTCCAAATAGGCCTCCCTTTCTTTCCGGGCCGCCGTTACAATTTCTTTTTCCAGCCGTTGAATCAGCCGCCGCAAGTTGGCGAAGTCTTTTTCTCCGGCCACGGAATGTTCCGGCCCGGTAAAACCGCTCTGGCGGATCGGCTTTTGAAAGCGCCCGGCGTCCAAATCTATGCGGCGCAGGAAATCGGACACGGTCATTTTGACGCCGCAGACAAGGAAATCCGCGATTTCCGGCGTGATGGATTCGATGGAAGCGAAAACCAGCGCCCGCCGGGATGCTTGAAGGTAATGGGAAACGGGCTTTTGCGGCAAATCATCAGTAAGATAATCATACACACGTTTGATAATATCCCCGTCCCGGGAGAGAAAAAACAGGTGCTCCAGGCCGGCCTTGCGGCTTTCTTCGATGAGCCAGCAGGTGAAGCCGTAGTAGAGGGGACCGGCCACGCGGTATCCCAAGTCGCGCCAAAAAGCGGGTTCGCCGTGGCCGTTCAGCGCGGTTTGGCGCCGGCGGTTGATCTGCAGGCCGCGGAAAACGCCGCAAGAGGCGCGCGCGCCGGAGGAAGAGAAACCGGCGGCGGGGCGCCCGCCGTTGCCCGGCGGATTTTCCCCGGGCAGGTGAAAAGTCCGCAGTCCGCGCCGGCGGGGTTGCAGCACGTCGGATCTCCAGTTGTCGCCGGCATGAAGGATGCGGCGGGGGTTGCCTCCCAAATCTTCCAGAACCAAGTCCCATAAACCGCCGCTCCATTTCAATTCTTTCCACGATGAAGACAAGTAAAGGCGGTCGTAGCGCGGAAACCCGTGTTCGCGGAGCCGCTCTTCCACGAAATCCTGCGGCAGATACATATCGGAAACGAAGATTATTTTTTTGTTCCGCGCCAAAGCCTGATGGTAGATGTCCAGAATGAATGGATTCGCCTGGAGCAGCAGCCGC
>CAZYUX010000010.1:0-23445 GCA_964650745.1 uncultured Puniceicoccaceae bacterium | reverse complement strand
ACGGAAACAAAACCTGGAAGCGGAATTGAAACTGAAGCTGCTGGAAAATGAAGACAACCTGTTCGACCTGGGCCTCTACGTGGGCCTGGGGGGGACGGTCGCCTCGCTGGTGCTCCTGTCCATGGACATCGTCGAGGCCAGCCTTATCGCGGCCTATGCCTCGACGCTGTTCGGCATCATCTTCGTGGCCATCCTCAAAGTCATCAACCTGCGCCCCTACCGCCGCCAGCTGATTCTCGAAAGCAACGATTGGGAAATCATAGAGGAAGAAGCCGAGGGAAGCACCGCTTGAAAGTTCCGCCATCCAAGCTTATAATGTGTAAGCCATGAACCGGGGCATTCTGATCGTTATTTGCGATTTCCTTATCATCAGCCTGCTGGCCCTGGCGAGTTTCGACAAGCCGGAGGAAGAAGACCCGCGGGAAAAGGAGAAAGCCATCGTCGAGGAGGCCGCCCAGGAGGATTTGATTGAAGTCCTCAAGCTCTCCCTCGAAACCGAAGAGGAAGAACGCGAGCGCCTGCATGAGGAACTGCTCGAACGCACGGAGACCCTGGACAGGACGGCCGAGGAACTGGAAAAAACGAAAAGCAGCCTGGGCCAAACCGAACTCTCGCTTGAATCCATCCAGAAAAACCTGGAAGCCGAACGGGAAAACCTGGCCGAAACCAGGAAAAAACTCGAGATGACCAAGGAAGAAGCCCGCCGGCTGGCCGAAGAAAAAAAGATCAGCGAGATCGAGCAGCGGGAACGCCAGCGCTTGCTCCAGCAGCAGCTCCAATCCCGCGAGCGCCGGCTGGCCAAGGCCGAGGACAACATCAAACAACTGGAAGAAACCAAATCCGCCCTCGAACGGGAAACGCAGATCATGGCCACCACTCTCAAAATCCGCGAGACGGAAAAGGAGATGCTGGCCCAGAACCTGATCGCCGCCGAAGCGGAAATCGAAACCGAGCGGCTGGAGAAAACCATCATCCAAAAGCACGCCTCCCAGCTGGCCGACGGCGTGACCCAGCTGGCCGACACCTCGACGGCCACGCTCAAGGAAATCCGGCAAATGAAACCGGCGCTGTCCTCCAACACCATATTTCTCGCTTACCAAAACAACCGGGCCGGCATCGGTTTCAGCGCCGTGGAAGAGGGCATGTTCGGCGTTCGGCAAAAACAATACGCCACTCGCACACTCTTCGTTACGGACGGCGGAAACATCTATGCGGTGTTCAACTCGGCCGGCACGCCGTTCGACCCAAGCGGCAACGGCGCCAGGCTAACAGCGGTCGAGGGCAAGCTGGCCGGGGGCGGGCATGAAAAACCCATCGAAAGCGTGTCCTTTCTCTTAACCCATCCCGGTCTTATCGCCGTGCCCGTGCCTAAATCCTTTGCGGAGAAGACGGAACTGCGGGTCTTCGCCCTGGCCCCGGATCCCTTCCGCTTCCCCGAAGCCGTCCTCATCGGCGGCGGAGAAGGATACTATGGCGAGTCCAAGTTCAAGATCGATCCCGCCCGCAAGCACACGCTCTTAATGGAAAAAAAGCTCTTCAGCAAACTCTTCGGCGAATTCTCGCCCTCGCGCAACGACCTCGTCTTTGCCAAGACCGGAGATTTCATCGGCTGGATGCAAGACGGCGAGCACTGCCTGCTGATAGATAATTTCCAAACCGCAGGCACGATCGCCATCGGCGAGGACTTCCAGCCCGGCCATGCCGCCGCCGTCATCGAAAAGATACGCGAAATGATGAATTAACGGCCGCGAGCCTCTGCCGCGGGCTTGACCTGAAGCTTTTTTGCTTTCTGATTTGAATACCGGGTTTCCCGCCGGCCCGGCGGGAAACCCGAAAACCGTATCCAATCCATGCCATTAAAACGCCTTAATAAACGGAAACGCCCGCACACGATCCGCAAATACATCATCCTGCCGTGCTGCCTGCTGGCCATCAACATCTTCGAGGAGGTGCTCTTCTACAAGGCGCAGATGGTGGGCAATCCCTATTGGCGGACGGCCCTCATCATCGGTGTGTTTTTCGTCATCGTCTCGATCGGAGCTTTCATCCTCGCGCCGTTCACCGAAGCATTGCTTCAACACATATACAAGACCAGCAAGAAAGAGGCCGGACTGATTGGCGAAACGCTGTTTTTGCTGGCCGTGGCGTCGGCTTTTTATTTTCTCTACTACATGGTCTACATCCACGGGCCGGAAAGCCTCCTGCCGCCCGCCTGGCACAATCCGGTCTTCACCACCCGTTTTTGAACGGCATTCTTCATGGAAAAACTCCGTTTTTTGACGCCCCCGCAAGCGGAAACCGTCCGGGAAAAATTCGGGACCCCGGCTTACGTGTATGACGAGCGTTCTCTGCGCCGCCAGGCGCAAGACGCCCTGAATTTCCCCCGGGCCTTCGGGCTGACCGTGCGCTACGCCATGAAGGCCGCCTCGAACGCCGCCATCCTGCGGATCTTCGACGGCCTGGGCCTGCACTTCGACGCGAGTTCGGGCTTCGAGGTCGAGCGGGCCTTGCACGCGGGGATCGCTCCGGAAAAGATCTGCCTGACGGCCCAGGAGCTTCCCGCCAACTTCGAAGAGCTGCTTGGTAAAGGCATCCAGTTCAACGCCTGCTCCATGCGCCAACTGGAAACCTTCGGGAAGCGCTTCGCCGGGCGGGAGCTGGGCGCCCGGTTTAATCCGGGCCTGGGTTCCGGCGGCACCCGCAAAACCAACACCGGCGGTCCGGGCTCCAGTTTCGGCATCTGGCACGAATGGCTGGGCCGGGCATTGGAGATCGCCCGGCAACACGGTCTGAAAATCATCCGTCTGCACAGTCACATCGGCTCCGGGAGCGACCCGGAAGTCTGGCAGCGGGTGGCCTTGCTCAATCTCGGCCTGGTCAGGCAGCTGCCGGACGCGCGGATCCTCAACCTCGGCGGCGGTTACAAAGTGGGCCGCATGAGTGATGAGCGGTCAACCGATTTAGCCGCCATCGGCGCTCCCGTCCGCGAGGCGCTGCTGGCCTTTCATCGGGAAACCGGCCGCGAGTTGCATTTGGAAATCGAGCCGGGCACTTTCCTGGTGGCCAACGCCGGCGCCTTGCTGGCCGCCGTGCATGACATTGCCGCCACCGGCGAGGGCGGGCACACGTTTCTCAAACTCGACACGGGGATGACGGAACTGCTCCGCCCTTCCCTTTACGGCGCCCGGCATCCCATCGTTGTCATTCCGAAAAACGGCACGGGACGGTCCCTGTCTTATATCGTCGTGGGCCACTGCTGCGAATCCGGCGATCTCTTGACCCCCGCCCCGGACCAGCCGGATATGCTCCAGGAGCGGGTGCTGGCGGAGGCCGCGCCGGGGGACTTGTGCGTCATTGAAGGCGCGGGCGCTTATGCCGCCTCCATGGCGGCCAAGAACTACAATTCATTCCCCGAAGTCCCGGAAGTTCTCCTGCGCGAAGACGGCGCGCCCGTCCTCATCCGCCGCCGCCAAACCCTCCCCCAAATCATACAGAACGAAATCAAACCGGAATAATGAAAAGGAAGGAACAGCCGCGGACTGATTTCATTCGTGAAGCGCATCTTTTCTCTGTGAAAACAGCCCGGCGGCGGTGAGGCATTTCAAGGCGCACAGGATATAACAAGCCGCCGCCAAACCGGCGAACGGCAGCAGAAAAACACTGACCGCGACCGCGCCCAGACAGCTTCCAAGCAGGTCGCAGCCGTAAAGGCTGCCGGTGGTCCGCTCCGCGCCTTGAAAAAGTATTTTGGCGGCCAAAGGGAATTGCGCCCCGGTGACGCATCCGGCCAGGGCGGTCAGCACAGCGTAAAGAACGGGAAACAGCCAGGCCGCCGCAGCGGGCGGATTCCAATTTTGCAGGCCCGTGAGCCATGCCGGCGCCGCCAGGCAGAACATGGCCATGACGAAGTCGAGCCGGATGATGGCGGCCCGCCAGCGCGTGATCCGCCCCGCCCGCCATGCGCCGAGGGCCGCGCCCAGCAAAAACGCCGTCACCATCAGCCCGATTTTCAGGTAGAGCGAACCGCATTTGATTTGGTAAGCGGTTAATAAAACAATCTCCAATCCCAGTCCCGTGAAACCGGTGGCGGCCAGCGCGGCGGGAATCATCCGGTTCCGCATCCGCGCGACAAACCAGAGCAAGGCACTGAAAATGAACAGCATGAAACCCGCCGGAACGGCCATGCCGCGGCCGAACAGGCTGAGCCAGTAGCGCTGGCGGGCGGCGAAACTGGCCGGATGAAAGTCGCGGTTGGGCGGCGCCGGCGCGGATGCCGCTTCCCGGACGGCCGCCAGGCGGCCCGCCGTCAGCTGCCCGGACAAGTATGCCCGGTTGACGTAGCGGGCGGAAATGTTCTTCTCCTCCAGCAAGCCCGCGATGTCTTTTGAAAGCGGCTTCTCCGAGGCGATAAAGAACGTCTTCCGGCCCGGCAAGAGCAACACGTGCGGAAACACTTCAACCAAAGCCCGGCGCACGGAAGACAGGAGCAGCCGGAACGGTTCGCTGGCGTAATTGGCCGCTCCGCTCAGGTGGAAGCCGAAGACCCCGCCGGGACGCAGCGCCCGGCGGACATGCTGAAAAAACTCCCGCGTGTAAAACCGGTTGAGCTGGAGCGTGGCAGGGTCCGGCACGCCCATCAGGATGGCGTCGTAATCCCGGCGGCGGCTCTCGACGAAACGCCGGGCATCGTCCGCGATCAAACGCAGGCGCGAGTCGTCTGTTATAAGGTTCAGTTTCCGGTAGAGTTTCAGAACGGCAGGATCCATTTCCACGAAATCCATGCGTTCGAGAGGGTATTGGGCGGCCTCCCGCGCCGCCCCCGGCGGCGCTGACAAAAGCAACACAATCTTCGGCGCTGGATGCTGGGCCAATGCGTAATGCGCGCTCTCCTCCGCCGCCGCCACATCACCCTCCGCACCGGCGGGAACGCCGTTTTGATACAGGGTGATTTGCCCTCCTGTCCGCGCGGCCGCCAAAAGCCCATAGGGGGTGGACTGATGGCATAAAAGCTCCTGGCCGGGAAAACGGGCGGCGACAGTCCGGCGGTCCCAGTCGGCGGAAAACAAAATTCCCAGACCGGCGGCGAGAAGCAGCAGGCTCGCGGCCCTCCAGCCCCGGCCCGGCCGCATCCAAAAAACCGCCGTCAAATTAAGCGCCATCAGCAAGCCGCATGTCTGGAAAGGGTTCAGCCAGCGGACCAGCGCCAGGCTGAAGAGCAGCCCGCCGGCCACGCTTCCGATGGCATCCAGAAAATATACCGCGCCGGGCCGGTCCATTTCCCGCCATGGACCGAGAACACGGGCGTAAAGCGGCAGAAGAAATCCTGATATCAGACAGAAGGGCGCCAGCACGATGAAACCCGACCAGAAAACCGGCCCCAGTCCAAGCATCACGCCCGGCGGGAAAACCCTTTCCAGCAGCCGGACTTCCGCCACATGGAGGACGGGCAGAAAAGCGATGAGGCTCTGCCCGGCCCAAAGCCAACCGCGAGGCCGGCGCAGCCCTTCGGCCCGGCCGCCAAGGAAACAGCCCGCCCCCGTCAGGAGCATCCAGCCGGCCAATATCACACCCGCCACCAGCTCGTTGCCCGAGAACACCGACAGAAACTCCCGCAGCAGCAGAATCTGCCCCGTCATGGCCGTTATCCCCAAACAGACCAGACCAAAAGCAACAGGTGCACAAACTGGATTCTTCCGCATCCTCAAAACAATAGTTAATTTGCACTAAAGAAAAAAAAAGAACAGGGAATATTTCTTTTTGACTCGGTCCGGGGAATGACATACGGAAGCGGCGATCGTTTGAATCCACCGCAAACAACTTGTATTAAAACGGATATGACGCCAGCATTACCCACGCTGCCGGGGGACGGCCTCCGGCAAATCATGTGGCGGTTCGCGGACCGCTATGACCTGCAAATGGCGGTGCAATCCGCCCGGGGCATCGCCAGGGGCGTGGCGGCCCGTCTGGTGGCCGACGGGCTCCGCAAAACCCACGAGTGGAACGAGCGCAAAGCCGAGCTGCTCGAGGCCTTCGACCAGTCGGGCCTGACGTCTCTCTACCTCGACCCGGAGCAAGGCGGCTTTATCGAAGGCCCGAAGAACCTGGCCACGTGCCTGGTGGCTTTCGAGCTGGCCTGGGTGGATGCCGGGGCCGCCACGTGCAGCCTGGCCAGCAACCTCGCCCTGGCGCCCATCCACGAGCGCGGCACGCCGGAGCAGCGCGATTATTACATGAAAAAATGCGCCCCATCCGGAAGCGAAGAGCCATGGCGCGGCGCGTTCGCCCTGACCGAGCCTCTCCCCTACGTCGGCGTGGACACCGGCGTGCTCAGCGGCAAGGTGCGCGTGGCCGAATGGAACGACGGCGGGGAGCCTTTGCTGCAAGTGGAAAAGCGGGGGCGCTTTATCACCAACATGTGCTTCGCCAACTTCGTCACCGCCGCCGTCAATTCGGATGACGAGAGGATCAAAGGCTCGTGCATGGTCATCCTCGAGGAAGGGGACGAGGGCACGTATGACCGGGGCTCCCCCACCCTCAAAATGGTTCACCAGCTTTCCTCGACGCGGGACCCGGTGCTGAACCTGAAAGTGCCCGCCTCCCGCATCATCGGCGGTTACACGGTGGAAGACGGCGCCATTGTCCCGCGCTGCAACCACAGCGAAATCATCGCGGCGGTTTTCCACCGCACGCGCATCCCCTGCGGCCTGATGACAGCGGCGAAACTGTTATCCGCCGTCGAGCCGGTCATCCGCTACCAGCGCCAGCGTTTCCGGGGAGGAGACGCCTGCGCCCCCGGCAGCCCGCGCCACGAGCTGGGCCTGCAGCAAAACGAGGACGCGCTGCACCGGCTCATCGATGTCTGGGCGGCGGGCGAGGCGGCCGCCTCGCTGGGCTTCGCCGCGGCAAGGGAAGCCGATGTTTTCGACCCTATCGAAAGGGCGAAAGTGAAATTTTTCGCCGGCCAAGGCATCTCCGGCCGGAAGGAAATCATGGCGCTGCGCAAAAAGCAGCCGGAAGTCCTCGAGTGCCTGGAACTTGAATACATGCCGGAAGCGGAACGCGATGCCGCCCGTTACGAGGCGCTGAAAAAAGACATCCCTGCCCAATTCGCCCTGGGCGAGGCCCGGGCCAACATCCTCAACCCCGCCGCGAAGTTGTGGGACTGCGGCTGGGGCACGACGATGATGCGCGAGGCCGTCACCCTGATGGGCGGCTACGGGCTGACGGAGGACTGCCCCGGATTCTTGCCTCAGAAGTGGACGGACGCCCAGCTCGAGGCCACTTACGAAGGTCCCGAGGCCGTCCAGCGCCGCCACCTCACGCTTTCCATGACCAGCGGGATTTTCCAGGCCGAGTTCGGGCACTGGCGGACCCGGATGGAGCAAACCGCGCGGGAACATCCGGGTTGCGGGGCGGGCGCCCTGGCGGCCGGCATGCGCTTGTGGCAGTGGACTTATGGTTTCCTGAAGGAAAACAAGGACGCCAACGGCAAGCCGCTCTACCACGGCAAACGACAGGGAGCCACTTTTCCCATGGCCGACGCGCTGGGATGGCTTCTGGCATCCCGTTATTTTCTGCTGGATGTCCTGGAACTGAAAATCAAAGGCCCGAAACATCCTTCCCTGGCGGAAAACCTTGAAGCGTATGCTGGTTTTTACACGGATTTGTGCTTTGTCCAGGCGGCGCGGGCGGCGGGTGAAACGGCCCGTTTGTGCGCCGAAGCCGTTTACGGATACCAGCGCAATCCTGGCGCGGACCCAGCGCTGGAAAAAGCGGTTAACAAATTCGCGGATCTGAGGGCTGAAACGGACGCCGCCCTTGCCGGAAGCCGTCTGGCCAAGGACCGGGCCGCTCTGGCCCTCACCAGCGTGATGATTCCCGAAGCCCTCGACTATCCGGCGTGATTCACCAGTCCGGCGGAGCCGGAATTGAAAAACTCAAAAACCAACCACAACCGGCCAGGCTGCGTGAACGCAAAAAGCGGAACTTCCCGGCCTGGCGCGCAAAGCAGCTTGACACAAGCGCGGGAAACCTTACACGTGCTCAGCTTTTCGCACTTATCGAGCAAACACGACAAATGGCTGTAAAAATCAGATTACAACGGCGGGGCGGGAAAAACGCGCCGGTTTACCGGCTGGTGGCCATAGACGGGCGCACCCGGAGGGACGGGCGTTTCGTCGAGCAACTGGGAGTTTACGACCCCCGGAATAAAAAGGAGGACAGACAAATCCTTTTCAATTTGGAGCGGGTGGATTACTGGCTGGGCACCGGAGCACAACCTTCGGAGACAGCCCGCTCTCTCATAAAAAAGGCCCGGAAGAAACCGCCTCCGGAACCGGAAATGCCGGAACCTCCAAAAGCCCGGGAAATTCCCGCGCCTGAAACCGCGGCGGAAACTTTCCCGCCCTCCGCCCCCCCTGAAACGTCTGACCCCGCCGCCGGCGAAATGGCGGCGCCCGCGCCGGAGGAAACCCAAAAACCGGAAACGCCCGCGCCGGAAGAATCTTTGCCGCCCCCCGCCGAAGATGCATCCGCTCCCGAAACCGGCGCCGCTCTCTCCGGCCCGGCTTCGGAAGCCGCGGAAAAGAAAACCGAACCGGAGACAGCCGCGCCCGAAGAACCGGCGCCACCTGAACCGGAGCAAAAAGAACAGCTCGCCGAACCCGCGCCGTCCAACAAGGAAGCCGAAGCGGACACGCCTGAAACTCCCCCCAAGTCAGGCAATCAGCCTCTTTAATCCGGAATCCGAACCGTGTCCTTTCCAGCCCGCCATGCCTCCCGCGTTAACCATAGACTTGCTGACACTGTTTCCGGAGATGGTGGAAAACTTTTTCTCGGCCAGCATCCTCGGGCGCGCGCGCGGGAAGGGCATTATTGAAATCAATGCACGCAACCTGAGAGACTGGGCGGCGGACAAACATCAAGTGGCGGATGACCGGCCCTTCGGCGGCGGCGCGGGGATGGTTCTGAAGCCGGAGCCCGTTTTCGCCGCCATTAGAGAGTTGCGCCGCCCCGCATCGTCCGCCATTTACATGGCGCCGGACGGCGAGCGCCTGACTTTGGAGCTGGCCCGCGAGTTGAGCCGCGCCGGGCACATCATTCTCCTAAGCGGCCATTATGAAGGCGTGGACCAGCGCGCGCGCGACCGGCTGATTGACCGGGAGATCAGTCTGGGGGATTTTGTTTTGACCAACGGCACGGTGGCCGCCGCGGCGCTGGCTGACGCGGTCTGCCGTTATGTTCCCGGCGTCTTGGGGGAGGAAAAGTCCTTGACGCAAGACAGCTTCACGGACAGTTTGCTCTCCTTTCCGCAGTATACCCGCCCGGCGGAATATGAAGGGATGCGGGTTCCGGAAGTGCTGCTGTCCGGCCACCACGGCGAAATCGAGCGCTGGCGGCAGCGGCAGCGGCGGGAAAAAACCATGGAGCGCCGCCCGGATTTAATGGAAAAAAGAAAGAAACAACAACAGTCATGAGCCAGATCTTGGAAGAAATCAGCCGGGAACAATTGCGGCCCGGACGCGACAAATTCAAAGTGGGGGACGGCGTGCGCGTCCACACCAAAGTGCGTGAAGGCGACAAGGAGCGCATTCAGGTCTTTTCCGGAATTGTCATCGCGCGAAAGGGCGCGGGCGTCCATGAAACTTTCACGGTGCGGCGCATCTCTTACGGGGAAGGCGTCGAGCGGGTGTTTCCGGTCCACTCCCCAAACATTGAGAAGATCGAAGTGGACCGCGAAAGCGTTCCCATGCGCGCCCGGATGTATTACATGCGCGGGCGCATCGGCAAACAGGCCCACAAGGTCAAAGAAAAACGCCTGCCCGAGCGCGCCGGCGCGAAGAAAAAATGACGCTCCGGATTTTCGCGGATTCCGGCGCGAAAAAGCTTCCCAAAAAGCCGGAAAAAAAAGTTGACAGGCCCGCCCGTTTGAAAGTAAAAACACCTGTGTAAAATTTGTTCCTCCCCTCCCAACCCGGATGCGATTGTCTCAAGACAGCCATCCGGGTATTTTTTTGATTGCCGGGCGCGGCATAAAGAAGCCTAATTGGACAAGGGAACCTGGCAGCCCCAGCCGTTTCGTTCACATGGCCGGAAGGAATCAGAAAAAACCGCGCCGGAAAGAAGCGTCACCGCTCCGGCACAAAGCCGTGAACGCCCTGGATTGGGCCGCCACGTTATGGCTGGGCGCCCTGCTGGGGTGGACCGTGTATGGATTAGGAGGCATTCTCTACTACGGCCGCCCGATGCTGGCATCCACTTGGATGGCGGCGGCGCTGGCTTTTTTACACGGTTTATGGTGGTTCCTGCTGCCGCGCAACGAACTTAAACTCAATCCCCTGGGTTTTCTTTTTTTCCCGTTTCTGGCCTATATCTGGATCAGCAACTGGCGGATAACACCCGCGCCCTGGCTGGGCCGGCTGGAGGTAATGGCCGCCGCGCAGGCGTGTCTTATTTATTGGGTGGCCATTCACAATTTGCGCACGGCGCGCCGGTTTTGGACCCTGCTGGGGATATTCATGGGCGCGGCTGTTCTCTGCCTGCTGGCGGCGCTGCGGCAATATTTTCTGGATCCGGACTGGCTGCCGATGGGGCGCCACACGCTGGATCAATACGCCGGGCGGGCCAGCGGCACTTTCGGTGTTCCGAACCATTTCGCGGCCCTGATGCTGCTGGTGTTCGGCCTCTCGGCGGCGGCCGGACTGACGCGGGGGCTGGCGCTGTCTCTGCGGATAGCGGCCTGCTATTTGGCGGTGTTGTTTGGCGCGGGCATCATCCTTTCCATAAGCCGGGGCGCCCTTTTCGGGCTGGCGGCACTGTTGGCGGCCGCTCCGTTTGTTGTTTTCGAGCAATGGCGCTCGCGCTGGCTGGGGCTTGCGGGCGTATTGTGCCTGGGCGCGGTTTCGGCAATGTTGCTTTTTCACACGCAGCCGCAAATCCGGAAACGCTTCGACAAGCTGGCAATGGAGCATGGGGAAAGCACCCGCATCGCCATGTGGAAAGCGGCGGGAGACATATTTGCCAGCCGCCCTCTGCTTGGTTCCGGCACCGGCAGCTATCAAGTTTATTTTGAGCGGCACAAGCCGCCCCGGCCTTCAATTGCGCCTCGTTACGCTCACAACGATTATTTGAACACCCTCAGCGACCACGGCCTGGCCGGGTTTCTGCTGCTGTTTGGCCCGGCGGGCTGGCTCTGCTGGCGGAGCTGGCGGACTTGGCGCGCCCTCCCCTATCCCTGCCCCGCCGAAGATCAGAAACCGTTTCCCCAGTACGATGGCCAAATGGAAGAACCCCGCCGCTCCCGCCGGCGCAAACTCCGTCACACCGCCGCCGCCAAAATTCTATCAGGCGGCATTCTGCTTGGCTTGCTGGGTTTTGGATTGCATATGCTGGTGGACTTCCACCTGAAAATCCCGGCTTTATTATTCGCCGCGGCAATCCTCATGGCCGCACTGGTGCGCTTCACTTCAAAAAGAAGCTGGGACGTCTCACGGTTCCCCCGCGCCCATGCCGCCGGGTTTGCCGTGTGGGCCGCGGCCGGCGGATTCCTGCTGGCCGCGGGGCGGCCCGCGTATCAGGCGGCTGCGCATTATTTTGCAGGGCGGGAGAAATTGAACAAACTTCTGTCCCAGCCCGCGAAGCTGCCGGAACGGGCGCCGGAAATCCGCCGGGTCATCGCGCGGTTCGAGCAGGCCGCCGCTTTCGATCCCGGACACGCCCAAGCCTGGGGAGACGCCGGTCTGGCCACACTGCAACTGATATGGTCCAGCCCGGACAACACCCGGGCCATTGCCGAAAAAGCGCTGGGTTACTTGGACAAGGCGCTTTCCCTGAGCGGTGAATTTTGGGAATACTGGGTTCAAGCCGGCATTGCCCGGCAGCAATTGGGCATGCCGGAAGAAGAAGTCCGGCCCTGCTTCAGGAAAGGAATCGAACTGGCTCCGCGCAGCGCCAACGCTTGGTATTACTGGGCCTTTTTTCTGAGCGCTGATGAAACACGGCTGGAAGAAGCCCGGCGGGCAGTCAGGCAAGCCCTGAGACTCAACCCGTCCCTGCAAGTGGCAAAAGACCTTCAATTTCGCCTCAGCCAATCCCGCATTCCCGCCGGAGGAAAATAACCGCCAAAAAGCTCCTTCCGTTATCAAGACTGGTCTCGTCTTGCCGGTTTGAACGACTTGCTTTTCCCATCCAAAAAACACCCGAGATGGCGCGATTCCGGGCTTGACCCCCGCCCCTAAACACCACTAACATGCGGCCCGAATCTGTTATATTAACGTCAAACCAAACACTAAAATGCGCGCAAAAAACACTTTTCCCATATGGATCAGCATTCTGCTGCTCTCATCCCTTCTCGCTCTTCCGGCCTTGGCGCAAATGCCGGGGACCGTCATCGTCACCAATATCAAAGGCAAAGTAACCGTCAACGGGCATACGGCGAAAAACGGCATGGAAATCGCCCAGGGATCCTCTGTCGCCACCGGCCCCACCGCCACCGCCACGCTTTTGCTCTCCAACGGCTCCCTCATCATGCTGGAAAAAGACACGACGCTGAATATCGACGAGTTTACCCAGCAGCCCAGTAAAGCCGTCGCGGGCATCAAGGAAAAAGGCATCTCGCGCACGCTCCTCAATCTTTCCCAAGGCGGCATTGTGGGCAACGTCGGCAAACTCAACCCGCAATCGGTTTACGAAGTGAAAACCCCCGTTGGCGTGGCCGGCATCCGGGGCACCAAGTTCATCGTCACCGTCAAAAAAGACCCCGTGACGAATAGTTACATCGCGGTCTTCAGCGTCGGCACCGGCCAAGTTGAAGTCGCCCTCACCGGCGCCGCCGGGAGGCTGCTCAACGACGCGGACTCCATCACGGTGATGGCGGACGTGGACCCCGACACCGGCGTGATAGTCATCAACAACCAGCAAGTCGGCGTCATCCCTGAGAAAGATTTGGAACGGCTCAAAGAATTAGCGGACCCGCCGCAGCCGAAAGATCCCAAACGGGTCCCCCCCGGCCCGCGCAAAGAGCCGCCTCCTCCGCCGCCTCCTCCGCCGCCTCCTCCGGACCCGACACCCGGCGCCGGGGAAGACGATCCCGGAGATGACGGCAGGCTGTATTAACCTCACGGGCTTGCCCCCGCAATTTTACTTCAACCACGGGATCCGCCAAAAGCGGGTTCCGTCTTTTTGGGGATTTTCCATCTGGCCTTTTTCCGGCGAGGCGCTTTGGATGGATGGCGAAAATTCACGGCCCGCCCAATGCTGGACAAACTGAAAATCTGCCTGCCTCTGGCCGCCATCCCCCTTATCTGGATGGCGGCTTTGATGCTGGGCGGCTTCACCCACCTGAAAAACATGGCCATGGACTGGCGCTTCAAAGTCCGCGGCCCCCTCCCCGCCCCCGTCAAATTGTATTATCTGTATATTGACGCCAAAACCATCGAGGAACTGGGAGAAAAACCGTGGCCGCGGGGCAAGTTCGGCCTGGCCGCCGCGGCGCTTCTCGAGCTGGGCGGAGCCAGAGCCGTCGGCTTCGATATTGTATTCTCGAAATATTTCCATTCGCAACTGGTAAGCGAAGAAAAATCCAGGAACGACACGGAGATGCTCGCGCAAGTGACCAATTCCTGCCCCGAAATCATCCTGGCCTGCGCTTACACCCGCGAAGACAAGAAACATTATTTCTACCAGGAGGATTACAGCTCGTTCGACAATGAACCGCCGGAAACCCCCATGCCGGTTTTTGTCCGCAACCACGGCATACACCAAATGGGTTTCATTAATCCCGACTTTGATAAAAGCGCCGGCCCCACCCCCCGCTGGACCGCCATGTTCGTGGAATACAAATTGAAGCAAGGAGAAACGGTCCGTGAATACGTTTATTACCACATGGCCCTGCAACTGGCCCGGGTTTATCTCGGCCTGCCCCCGGAGGCCATCCAACGCTATCCGGAACGCATCGAGCTGACCGGACCGGACGGCCAGCCGGCCATCCCGCCGGTTCCATTATGGAAACAACAGATGACCGAAATCAACTGGTTCTCAAAATTCTACGATGAACGTTATTCCAAGGGCTTCAGCCTGATCGAAGTCCTGGGATCTTTGCAGGATTACCTCGACGCGGAAGCCGCCGGTGACGAGGCCGCCAAAGCCGAAATACAAAAAACATTCGACTTTTTCAAAGACTCGGTCGTCCTCGTCGGCGCAACGGACCCCCTGCTCCTGGACGTCGCCCCGACACCTTTCGACGCCGCGCCGGTGCCCAAAGTCGGCGTCCATGGCAACCTCCTCAAAACACTCGTCACGGGAAAATACATTAAACGTTTCCCCCCGTGGATGGAGGCCGTTTTCATATTGGGACTCACCTTTCTTGTGACTTTTTTTTTCATGGCATCGGGCAAACACACCCGGCTCTACAAGGCCTCCGGCCTCATCACGCTGACGGGGTACATCGGCGTTTCATTCATGCTGTTCAACGCCTATCATCTGGTCGTCCCCCTGGTCGTCCCCGTGGGCGCGGCTTTTTCCACCAGCCTGGCGGGAGCCATCGTCCAGCTTCTAATTGAAGAAAAACAAAAGGGCCGCATCAAGGGGATGTTCGGCGCTTACCTTTCCCCCCAGCTCGTCAACCGCATGGTCGAAGCCGGCGAAGAACCCAAACTCGGCGGCGTGGATGAAAACATCACCGCTTTTTTCAGCGACATCCAAAGCTTCTCTTCCTTCTCCGAAATCCTGCCGCCGGACCGGCTGGTCGAGCTGATGAACGAATACCTCGGCGCCATGACCGACATCCTCCAGGACGAAGGCGGCACCCTCGACAAATACATCGGAGACGCCATCGTGGCCATGTTCAACGCCCCCGTGCGCCTCCAACGCCACGCCCTGCGGGCCTGCCGCGCCGCCTGCCTGATGCAGCAGCGGCAAGCCAGGCTGCGCCGCAAATGGCAGGCCGAAGGAAACAAATGGCCCCCCATCGTCAGCGCCATGCGCACCCGGATCGGACTGAACACCGGCCGCGCCACCGTGGGCAACATGGGCTCGCGCCTGCGCTTCAACTACACCATGATGGGCGACACCGTCAACATCGCCGCGCGCGCCGAAAGCGGCGCCAAGAGCTACGGCGTCTACACCATGGCCACCGAGGACGCCAAACGCGAAGCGGAAACCCACGGCAATGAATGCGTCTTCCGGTTTCTCGACCGCGTTCAGGTCAAAGGCCGGTCCACGCCCCTGGACATGTATGAAATCATGAACCTGCGCGCCGACACCGAACCGGATGTTTTCGAATGCGCCGGCTATTACGAGGAAGCCATGAATAAATACCTCGGCCAGGATTGGGACGGCGCCCGGGCGCTTTTTGAAAAATCATCCCGCCTCGAGCCCCGCCAGCCCGGCCGCGACCCCGGCATCCACACCAACCCCTCCCTCATCCTGATCGAGCGCTTGTCCTACATGAAAGCCAACCCGCCCGGTGACGCCTGGGACGGCGTCTTTGTCATGAAGACCAAGTGAATCCAAAACGGAAATTCAAAACCCATTCAACTATTCAGCGTGATGCCCGCGCGGCGCGGGCGATGGCCTCGGCGGCGCGGTCGAGATTTTCCCGGGTGTGGCGGGCGGAGACAGCGGTGCGGATCAAGTCGCGGCCCGGAGGCACGGCGGGGGCGATGGCGGGAACGGTGAAAATGCCGTCATTCCATAAGCTTTTCCACATCTTGTAGGCGCGCTCGCGGCCGCCGGCGACGACGGGGATAGCGGGTGTTTCGCTGCCCCAAGTGTCAAGGCTCAAATCACGGAGAATCTTCTGATAGTAGCGGGTGTTTTCCCAAAGGCGGCTGAGATGCTCCGGCTCATTTTGCATGACACCGAGAGCGGCTTGCGCGCAAGCCGCCTGGCAAGGGCTGACAGCGGCGCTGAAAATGGTCTGCTTCGAATGGGTGCGCAGGTGTTCTATCACCTCGCGCGCGCCGGCGGCGAATCCTCCCGTGCTGGAAAGGGCTTTCGAAAAACTGCCGCAGACCACGTCCACCTCTTTTTCCGTTCCGGTGTGGCTGACCGTTCCCCGGCCTCCCTGGCCCAGCACGCCGAAGCCATGAGCGTCATCCACCACGAGAAAGCCGCCGGACTCGCGGGCGGCGGCGGCGATTTCGGGAAGCCTGCCGATATGTCCCTCCATCGAATAAACACCTTCGCACAGGATGAGTTTGGCGGCGGCGGAGTCTTCCCCGGCCAAAACATCCCGCAGGCTTGCGGGATTGTTATGGCTGAACCGCTCGATGCGGGCGCCGGACAGGCCGATGCCGGCCCAGAGGGAAGAATGGACGTTGCGGTCGACCAGCACCACGTCGCCCCGCCGGGCGAAGGCGTCCACCGCCGACATGCAGGAGAGGTAGCCGGCGGCCGTCACCTGGCAGGCCTCCTGTCCCAAAAACGCGGCCAGATCTTCCTCCAATTCGGCGTGAAAACGGCGCGAGCCATTGGCAAAACGCGAGCCGCAGGTGCCGCTGCCCCATTCGGCCAGAGCCTTTTGACCTGCGACAACGACCAGCGGATGATCATACAGCCCCAGATAATCGTTGCTGGCCAGCATGAGCATCTCACGCCCCCGGACCCAGACGCGGGCGCCCTCCTGGCGGTCAATAACATGGTAATAGGGCGCGTATTTAAGCCGCAGGCGGGTGGATTCATCCTCCCGGCAGCGCTGGCGGATGGCGCAAATGCGGCGGCGGCTCACGAGCGAAAAAACAAGTGAATGAGAAACCTTTCCCTCCGGGCAAGGTTAAACTGCAAGAGAAAGCCGCCCAAATATTAACGGCTTGCCAAACAGCCGGGTTTGCTTATGGATGAGCCTCCCATCTTCGTAATGGAAAAACAAAAAAAACCGGGGAAGACTGCCGGCCGCGCGGCGCTGGTCCTGTCTTTGCAGATGGCCGCGTTTCTCTGCGCCGGGAAAGACATTGCGGATGAATCCCCCTTCGTGCCCGCCGATTATTCACCTTATGACATGAGCAAAAACAAGCCCGCCCCGAAAAAAGAAAAGCAAGAGGAAATTAAATTTCAAGGCGTCTACAACATCGGGAAAAACTGGCGCTTTTACCTCTTCAACACCAAAAACAACAAGGGAGAATGGGTGACGCTGAACGACCGGAAAGCCTCTTTTTTCATTAAAGAATTCGACGAGAAAGACAACAGCGTTCTTGTCGAAAATGACGGGATGAACAGGAAAATATTTTTGGAAACCCCGGGCGAACACAAACCTATCCCAGTCGCCACCCAGCCGCCCGTCAAACCGCCGCCCCCGAACGCCTCCCCTCCGGAAGCCGGAGCGGAAAGGGAACACGATAAACGCAGACCGCCGCCGGCAGTGCTGCGCCGCCGCGTTGTGCGGCCGCACAACCGCCAAACGCCCGGACCGCCCGCAGCGCCGCCGCCCGGCCAGCCGCCCGGTTTCGTTCCGCCGCCGCCGCCCGACATTCGGCCCCCTGCGCCGCCCAAAGGCGGGTTTCCCAATCCTCCGCCGCCACCCATGGAACCCCCGCCGCTGCCGCCGCCGGACTTCTCCTTTCCCGAAGGTTTTCCCGGAAAAAGGGAACACATACCCCAAGAGACGGAGGAATAAACGGGCCTTAACCCGCCAGCGCGGCATGAAAGATGTGGCCATACGCGTTTCCGGCGTCAGCAAAACCTATCGCATGTGGACCCGGCCGGGGATGCGTTTGACCGCGCCGGCGGCCCGCCGCGCCGCCCGCTCCCCCGTCTGCCCGGTTTTTCTGAAAAAACGGCTGGAAGGCTACTTCCAGCGCGCCTGTTATGAATTTTACGCCCTGAAAGACGTTTCTTTTGAAGTCGAACCCGGGGAAACCCTCGGCATTGTGGGCCGGAACGGCTCCGGGAAATCAACCCTGCTCCAAATCATCACAGGCATCCTTCAGCCCAGCGCGGGCGAAGCCTCCGTGTCCGGCCGCGCGGCCGCCTTGCTCGAGCTGGGATCCGGCTTCAACCCGCAGTTCACAGGCCGGGAAAACATCTATCTCAACGGCGCCGTCATGGGCCTGTCGCGCGCTCAAATCACCGAAAAATTCGCTGAAATCGCCGCCTTCGCCGATATCGGGAAATTTATCGAGCAGCCAGTCAAAACCTACAGCAGCGGGATGATGGTGCGCCTGGCCTTTGCCGTGCAAGCGGCAGTCGAGCCGAAGATTTTAATCATAGACGAGGCCCTCTCCGTCGGGGATGAAACTTTTCAGCGCAAATGCTTCGCCCGCCTGGAAAAAGCGCGGGCAAAGGGAACCACGATCCTGTTTGTTTCCCACGCCCTGAACGCGGTGGTCAAACTCTGCCAGCGCGCTCTCTGGCTCCACCAAGGCGGAATCGTGATGTCCGGCTCTCCAAAATTCGTGACCGAACGCTACCAAAAATTCTGCCACGCATCGAAAGAGCAAGCGCCCGCCATGCTGGAGCGGATGCGCGCCGAAGGGAAACATCCGCCCGCCGAACAGCAAGCCGCCCCGCGGCCCCAAAAAGAGCATGCCGTTGCGGACGCGCCGCCCGCCGGATCAGGCGAAGCCCTGTTCGACTCCGCCCTGGTCCCCCAAAGCACCATCAGTTACGAGACTTTGGGCGCCGAGATTTACGATACCGCCATGACGAACGCCGAAGGAAGAAAAGTGAACATCCTTAAACGCAGAGGCGTTTACACCTATTCCTACCGGGCGCGGTTCGTGAAGGACTGCGAAAATGTCTGCTTCGCCATGGTCATCAAAACGGTGGACGGCACGGAACTGGGCGGCGCCCGCGCCAATCCGGGCGGGGAGAAACTGGAGCACGTGCCCGAAGGCAGCGTGTTCAAAGTGTCATTCCGTTTCCGCTGCCTGCTGACACCCGGGCTTTACTTTCTCAATTCCGGAGTCGAAGGCGCGGTTGGCGAACACGACTCGTTCTACGCCCACCGGGTGGTGGACGCCTACTCTTTCAAAGTTCTTGAAGAACAGAACCTCATTCCCACCGCCACCGTGGATTTCCTCATCGAGCCCTCCTGCCAATCCTGTCCGCCCTCCTGATAACCAGCCCGGCTCTAAAACCGCCGAACAAAAAAATGGAACCGGCCCCGAAACGCGCGCCCGCCAACCCGCCTGAAGACTCCCGGCCTTTTCTGATTTTAGGCATGCACCGGAGCGGCACCTCCTTTCTCGCCTCCATGCTTCAAAAATGGCATGTCTTTATCGGCGAACAGCTTTACGAACCCGGCGCGGGCAACATCCGCGGGCACTTCGAGGATCTTGGCATTATTGACTTTCACCGCCGGGCCATGCGCCGGCGGCTGCCGGAGGAAACCCCGGTTATCAGCGACGATTTGTTTTTGCCGGAAGATTTCAATTTCGCCCCCCGGGCCGGCGAACGGGAGGAAGCCGAAAAACTGGTGGAGGCGCGGCGGCGCCCCGGATTCTGGGGCTGGAAAGAACCGCGCACCTGCCTGTTCCTGGACTTCTGGCGCGGGATGCTGCCCGAACTGCAAGGCCTCATCGTTTACCGGCATCCCGCCGAAGTCTATTTTTCACTCCTGCGGCGCGGCCACTACGATGTCATTTTCAATCCCCGTCTGGTTTTCCGCACCTATTCGATTTACAACCGCAAGCTGCTTCAAGCCTTCGACCGCCAGCCGGAAAATTTCCTCATTTCCAACGCCAATGCCGCTTTTCCCAGGCTGGAGCGCCTGGAGGAATTATTGCGGGAAAGGTTTGGACTGGCGCCGCCCGGCGGCGGCGCGCGCCCGGCCTTTTTCCCGGAACAATTTCACACCCTTCCCGTCACACGAAGCCGGCACCGCATTTTCAGCCTTCTCCAGCCCGAAGCCGCCGAAGTCTTTGACGCCCTCCAGGCCCGCTCCGCCATCTCCCGCCCCCTCCCGGACGCTTGCGCCGATGCCGCCGCCGAACACCGCTTGTCTGAATTGGAAAAAACCCTCCGCCCCTGCCTCGAAGGCCTTGGAACGGAAGAAAAAAGCCTGCTCTGGCCATTAGCCGAAGCCTTCACTTCCGGCATCCCATCCTCTCAAATCCAAGATTACAAAAGCAAACTGGCCGGCGAAATCAAAAAAACCTTCCATTTCAACAACGCATTAAAAGAAAAATTCGACACCGTATGGCAGGAAATCGAAAAACGCCACGCCGCCTCCAGGGAACAGCATCAAACCGTTCAGCAACTCCGCCGAGAACTCGACGATTTCGTCAAGGCCCACGCGCGATGGGCCGCTTATGCCAGCAATCTGAAAAAAATCATAGCGGGCCTGGAACACCAGCGCGGCCAGCTCGCCGCCCAGATCGACGTCCTGAAAAAAACCTGAACGCACGGAACCGGAAATGTTCCGGTCACTCCGCGGGCGATTGGGAAAGCATGCAAAGCAGCGCTTTTTGCATGTGCAGCCGGTTTTCCGCCTGCTCGAAGACAACCGAGCGCGGGTGATCGAGCGCCTCCCGCGCCGCCTCCTGGCCGGGATGCGCGGGCAGGCAATGCATGAACACCGCGCCGGGAGCGGCCGACTCTATAAGCGGCACGGTGACCTGGTAAGGCTTCATGGCTTCGAGACGGCAGGCCGATTCCTCTTCCATCCCCATGCTGACCCACACATCCGTGTAAACGGCGTCCGCGCGCCGCACCGCTTCCAGGGGATCGGCGGTGAAATGGTAACGGGGCGTAAAACCTTCCCGTTCCAACAAAGCGGTCACAGCTTTCCCGGGCGCGTATGCTTCCGGCCCGGCCAAAGCGATGTCCATACCGAACAGATGCGCGCCCAAGATCCACGAGTTGGCCATATTCCCGGCACAATCCCCCAGAAAAGCCAGCTTCCGGCCTTTCAAGGCGGCGGGCTCCGGATTGCCGGAACTCCATGTTTCGGCTAACGTGAAAGCGTCACTGTAAGTCTGGCAGGGATGCAGGAAATCGGTCAAGGCATTGATGACGGGCACACTGCCTTCACGCGCGAACTCCTCCACGACACCGTGCCCGTGAGTGCGGATGATGAGCCCGTGCGCGTAACGGGACAGGGTTTTCGCGGTGTCGGCAATGGTTTCACCGCGTTTCATCTGCATGGATTCCTCTTGCAGGAAGATGGCGCGCGCGCCCAGTTCGGAAACACCCGCCTCGAAGGACACCCGTGTGCGCGTGCTGTTTTTATGGAAGAGCAACAACCACGTCCGCCCCGCCAGCGGCGCGTGAGAAAAGTCGAAGCGCCGCCGCCGCTCCTTTAACTGACGCGCCAGAGCAAAAAGCCGCGGCAGTTTCTCCTTGGGGAAATCGGTTTCTTTCAAAAAGTGTTGCATCATTCCCGGCGATTAACTCAACCCGGCCAGCACCCGGCCAAAAATATCCGCCGAACGGGCCAGATCTTCTTCCGCAACCGTCAGCGGCGGCAGCAGGCGCACAGTCTCATGCCCGGCGGGCACGGCCAGCATACCCGCTTCCCGCAGGCGCGCAACCATGCCCTTGGCATCGCTCTTCATTTCAACGCCGGCCAGGTAGCCCTGCCCCCGCGCTTCAGCCACATGTTGCGGGAACCGCGTTTGCAGCTTCTTCAAGGAAGCTATCCAGGGAACGCTCCGGCTGGCCACGTTTTCCAGCAGGTTCTCGCTCTCGATTGTTTCCATAACAGCCAGCGCGGCGGCGCAGGCCAGAGGCGAGCCGCCGAAGGTGCAACCGTGCGAGCCGGGTTTGAAAAGCGGCGCGTGGCGGCCGCCTATCCACACCGCTCCGATGGGGAACCCGCCGCCCAGCCCCTTGGCCAGCGCCACGGCGTCGGGCCGGATTCCGGCATGTTCAAAGTTGAAAAACTTGCCCGTCCGGCCCGCTCCGCACTGCACCTCGTCCAGCAGCAGCAGCAGCCCTTTTTCGTCACACAACTTGCGGATGCCTTGCAGAAACTCGCGCCCGCAGGGCAGGATGCCGCTCTCGCCCTGAATCGTCTCCAGCAAAATGCCGGCGGTCCGGTTATCCGCAAGTTCGGCGAAACTTTGAAGGTCGTTGCGGCGGCCGAAGACAAAACCGTCCAGCATCGGGCGGAACCCGCCCTGGATCTTCTCCTGCGGCGTGGCGGCCATCCCGCCGAAGGTGCGCCCGTGAAAAGCCTCTTCGGCGCAGATGACTTTGTGGCACACGCCCTCCCGGCCCGCCTTCTTTTGCCCGTGGAGCCGGGCCAGCTTCAGAAGAGCCTCAACGGCCTCGGTCCCGCTGTTCTGGAACAAAACCTTCCCCGGCCCGGCGCGCTCCACCAGCTTTTCCGCCAGGAGCGCCTGGTTGGGGATGCGGTAAAGGTTGCTGCAGTGGGCCAACTCGGCCGCCTGTTCCTGGACGCGGCGAACCCAGCGGGGATGGCAATGCCCCAGGGAAGTGACGGCGATGCCCGAGGCGAAATCCAGGTATTCCCTGCCCTGGTTATCCCAAACCCGGGCGCCCTCCCCCTTCACGAGGGTCACGGGCGGCTCGCCGTAGTTGCCCAAAATGCACCGGTGGTAAAGCGCGGAAATGTCCCTGACGGTTTCCATTTGTCGTTCTATTTTTAAACAGCTGCGGCCACTTGTCGCATGCCGGAAGGTCGAGAGGTATTCGGGGAACGGCAAGTTGCAAGGAAAAACAGGATCCCCCGGCGTTTTCACCGCCTCCGCGCAAAGGGGCTTGTCCCGCCGCAAAAGCGGGCTTTAATGACACCATCGAACGAATCTCAAAAAAACAATAACATGAACATTATTCTTGTCATTGTGGATACCCTGCGCTATGATCATATCGGGTTTCACGGCAACACGAAAGTCCAGACGCCCAACTTCGACCGGCTGGCGCGGCGCGGAATGGTTTTCGACCGGAGCTTCGCGGCCAGCTATCCAACCATTCCGCACCGCACCGATGTGATGACGGGCAAGCCCGGCGGGCCGTTCCACGCCTGGCAGCCCCTGCGGCACGGCGCATTGGCGCTTCCCCGATATCTCGCGGACGCAGCGGGATATGCCACTCAGCTCATTCACGACACGCCCCATCTGGTCAACGGCGGGCATAATTTTGATTATCCCTTCCACGCCTGGACGCAGGTGCGGGGCGCGGAAGTGGACCGCCCATGGATTGACTGTCTGGACTTCTTCCCTTCCAACTGGAAATATGACCCCCTGTTTGACTGCGCGGAAAAAAAGTTAACCCTCGACAACAATACGGGCACCTACGTCCGCGCCAATCGCAAACGAAAAAAACCGGAAGACTGGAACGCGGCGAAGCTTTTCCTGAAGGGCCGCGAGTTTTTGAAAGACAATAAAAGCCGGAATAATTTCTTTTTGTGGCTGGACTGCTTCGACCCGCATGAACCGTGGGACGCGCCCGAGGAATTCATGCTCATGTATGACACCACACCGGGCTATGACGGGACCATTGATCCCCGCTCCTTTCACGTTCACGCGCGAGGGAACCCCGATTTGC